>NZ_JBEYUK010000010.1:0-210736 GCF_040643475.1 Streptomyces sp. NPDC047130
CGCCCGGCGCTCCCGGTTACCACCAGGGCCCGGCCGGCGCGGGGGGCGGGGCGGGGGGGGGGGGGGGGGGGCCCGGGCCCCCCCCCGCGCCCGTGCCGGGCGGAGGCGGTCCTACGCGTACCGCTCCCGGTAGGCGCGCAG
Source organism: Streptomyces sp. NPDC047130 (assembly GCF_040643475.1). Classification (NCBI taxonomy): domain Bacteria; kingdom Bacillati; phylum Actinomycetota; class Actinomycetes; order Kitasatosporales; family Streptomycetaceae; genus Streptomyces; species Streptomyces sp. NPDC047130. The sequence goes on from NZ_JBEYUK010000010.1 coordinate 142, forward strand.
CACCGTCCGGGTCCGTTCCGTCGAGGCCGCGCGGGCGGTCATGTGGTCCAGCGCCTCCAGGTGGGCGGCGACCTCGTCGCGGGAGTCCAGGTAGAGCGCGCCGGTGAGGTACTCGGTGAAGACCATGTCGGGCAGTTCGGGCTCCGCGAAGCGGAAGAGGGAGAACGGGGCGTACGCCCCGGGGTGCGGCCCGGCCGCGAACTCCGCGACCTGCAGCGTGATGTGGTCCTGCTCGGTCGCCGCGAGCAGCCGGTCGATCTGGTCCCGCATCACCCGCGGGTCGGGGCCGACGGGCCGCCGCAGCACCGTCTCCTCCATGATCGCCCACAGCCGCGGCGGCGTCGGCCGTTCCAGCAGCCGTTGCCGGGTCATCCGCAACGCCACGTGCCGTTCGAGCGTGGCCTCGGCCGCGGCCCCGACGCCGGTGGCCCCGGCCCGCAGCACCGCCCGGGCGTAGTCCTCGGTCTGCAGCAGCCCCGGCACGAAGTGCGGTTCGTAGGACCGCAGCATCTTCGCCGCGCCCTCGAGGCTGACGTACAGCGAGAACCAGTCCGGCAGCACGTCGTGGAAGCGCTGCCACCAGCCGGGCCGGTTGGCCTCCTCGGCGAGGCCGACGAACTCGGCGGCCTCCCGCTCGGGCACCCCGTACGCGGAGAGCAGCATCTGCACGTAGGGGATCTTGAGCGCGACCTCCGCGGTCTCCATCCGGCGGACCGTGGCCGGTGCGACGTGCAGGATGCGCGCGGCCTCCTCGCGTTTGAGTCCGGCCGTCTCACGGAGCTCCTGGAGCCGCCTGCCGAGCACCACCTGACCGACGGTGGGCGCGATGCGTCGCTCGCTCACGCCGTCCTCCCCCAGGGCTTCACACCTTCTTCGCGGGGGCAGTCTGCCATGCCGGCCGCCGCTCGCCCATCGTTCCAGGTCATATCGTGGCCAAGGCTTTCGGGGACTTTCGCCTCCCGGCCGTGTGTGCCGCCTCCGCTCCCCCGCCCCTGTGGCACGCTGGCCGGAGAGGAGCACCCGCGGAGAGGAGAAGACCATGGCGGTCGAGCCGCTGACGGACCAGGAGATCGAGGACCGGCTGTCCCGGCTGCCCGGCTGGCGGGTGGCCGGGAACCGGCTGACCCGCTCGTACCGCCTGGCCTCGCACGCGGTCGCCGCCGCGCTGGTGGCGGACGTCGCCCGGGTGCAGGACGAGATGGACCACCACTCGGACCTGACGCTCGGCTACGACACCGTCTCGGTGTCGGTGAACACCCACAGCGTGGGCGGCCGGATCACCGCGCTGGACGTGGAACTCGCCGGCCGCGTCGAGGAGCTTGCCGCCCGCCACCACGCGAGCTGACGCGCCCCGCCGCGCCTACGGGTTGACGAAGGAGCGCAGCAGTTGCCGCCCCTGCCGCTCCGCCGCCCGGGCGTCCTCCAGGGGCCGCACCTTGGCGTCCTTGAAGACGAGGTAGGTGACGCCCGACCGGGCGCCGCCGCCGACGGGGTGCGGGTCGAGGCCGAGATCCTCGGCCGCGGCGTAGGAGGCCTCGCCGATGATGCCGGTGGGGCCGACGTCGCCCACCACCGCGTAGGCGATCCGTTCGCCGTGGAGGAGCACCACCGGGTCCCCCGCCCCCACCCCGGCGGCGACGTGGTCCCAGATCCTGCTGGGGCCGGGCACGACCACGTAGGGCAGCCGGTCGGCGCTCAGCGGCATGCCGTCGGACTGGTGGAAGGCGGTGTCGGGGCGGAAGAAGGGGTCGGTGCGCTCGTTGCAGAGCCTGGTGCGCAGGCCGTCGCAGTCGACGTCGAGGTCGGCCGTCCAGTGGACGACGTCGCCCTGGCCGCAGACCGGAACGGCGGGTCCGCGGCCCGCGTCGGTGCGGTACACGCCGCGGGAGATCCGGTGGCAGTCCTTCAGCCGCTGGCGGACCGTCCACGCGGTGACCGGGAGGTCGGCGACCCGCACCTTCCCGTCCGGCGTGGTGCGTCCGGGGCCGGGCCGGGGCCCGGTCGCCTCGGGCGGGGGGTCGGGGGCAGCGCCGGCGAGGCCCGCGGGGAGCAGCGCGGCGCACAGGAGGGTGGCGCCGAGGACCGCCGTTCGGGTGAGGCTGGTGATGCGCACTGCTGCGGAACCCTCTTTCTCCGGGCCGGTCCGTGGGGGACGGCCGTGTGGGATCAGTGGGAAGGCAGTCGGGTGGCCGGCCCGGGGCCGGCGGGCGGCCCCGGGCGGCGTGCCGTCAGGTGAAGTCGGCGGTGGCGGGGTCGGCGCCCGTGCGGCGGCCCTCGTCGAGGGCGCGGATCGCGGCCAGGTCCTCGTCGTCCAGGGTGAAGCCGAAGACGTCGAAGTTCTCCTCGATCCGCGACGGCGTGGCCGACTTGGGGATCACGATGTTGCCGGTCTGGAGGTGCCAGCGCAACACCACCTGGGCCGGGGTGCGGCCGTGCTTCTGGGCGACGGCGGCGATGGCGGGGACCTCGAGGAGGCCCTTGCCGGCGCCCAGCGGGGACCATGCCTCGGTGGCGATGCCGTGGTCGGCGTGGAAGGCGCGGGCCTCGCCCTGCTGGAGGTGGGGGTGGAGTTCGATCTGGTTCACCGCCGGGACCACCGAGGTGGCGTCCATCAGGGTCCGCAGGTGCTCCGGGAGGAAGTTGGAGACGCCGATGGCGCGGATCAGGCCGTCGGCGTACAGCTTCTCGAACGCCTTGTAGGTCTCGACGAAGGTGCCCCGCATCGGCATCGGCCAGTGGATGAGGTAGAGGTCCACGTAGTCGAGGCCGAGCTTCTTCAGGGAGGTGTCGAAGGCGCGCAGGGTGGAGTCGTAGCCCTGGTCGCTGTTCCAGAGCTTGGTGGTGACGAAGACCTCCTCACGGGGGATCCCGGAGGCGGCCACGGCCTTCCCGGTTCCGCGCTCGTTGCCGTACGCGGCCGCCGTGTCGATGCTGCGGTAGCCCGCCTCCAGGGCGGTGGCCACCGCGCGCTCGGCCTCGTCGTCCGGGATCTGCCAGACACCGAAGCCCAGCTGGGGCATCTCCACGCCGTTGTTCAGGACGATCGGGGGGACCTTGCTGCTCACGCGCTATCGATCCTTCGTTGGACGGACATTGCCTCCCATCATCGACGATCGGCGGGCGCGCCGCATTCCGGGAGGGGCCGTTCCGGTCGGCGCGGGCCCCGGCCGTCGGTCCGTCAGCTCCGGTACAGGGCCTCGACCTCGGCCTCGTAGGCCTTCTCGATCGCCTTGCGCTTGAGCTTCAGCGAGGGGGTGAGCAGCCCCTGTTCCTCGGTGAAGGGCTGCGCCAGGATGCGGAAGGTCCGGATCGACTCGGCCTGCGAGACCATGCTGTTGGCGGCCTGCACGGCGCGCCGGACCTCCATCTCCAGCGCGGGGTCGCGCACCAGTTCGGAGGCGGTCAGGGGTGGTTTGCCGCGCATCTGGAGCCAGTGCTCGACGGCCTCCTGGTCGAGGGTGATCAGCGCCGCGATGTACGGGCGGTCGTCGCCCACCACCAGGCACTGGGCGACCAGGGGGTGGTCGCGGACGCGGTCCTCCAGCATCACCGGGGAGACGCTCTTGCCGCCGGAGGTCACCAGGATCTCCTTCTTGCGGCCGGTGATGTGCAGATAACCGTCCTCGTCCAGCCGGCCGATGTCGCCGGTGGCGAACCAGCCGCCGCGCAGCACCTCCTCGGTGGCCCGGGGGTCGTTGAGGTAGCCGTGGAAGAGGCCGTCGCCGGCGAGCCAGATCTCGCCGTCGTCGGCGATGTGCACGGTGACGCCGGGGATCGGCGGCCCGACGGTGCCGTGGCGGACCCGGTCCGGCGGGTTGGCGGTGGCCGCCGCGGTGGTCTCGGTGAGGCCGTAGCCCTCGAAGACGCGCACGCCCGCCCCGGCGTAGAACAGCCCCAGCCGGCGGTCCATCCCCGAGCCGCCCGACATGGCGTGCCTGACCCGGCCGCCGAGGGCCTGGCGGACCTTGTTGTAGACCAGCTTGTCGAAGAACTGGTGCTGCATCCGCAGCGCGGCCGAGGGGCCGGGGCCCTTGCCCCACTCCCGTTCCTCCGTCGCCTCGGCGTGGCGCACGGCCACCTCGACCGCCTTGTCGAAGGCGGCGGCCTTGCCGAAGCGCTCCGCCTTGCGCCGGGAGGCGTGGAAGATCTTCTCAAAGATGTACGGCACGGCCAGCACGAAGGAGGGCCGGAAGGCGGCGAAGTCGGCCATCAGGACAGTGGCGTTGAGCTCGGGCTGGTGGCCCAGCCGCACCCCGTGGCGGACGGCCGCCACCTCCACCATCCGGCCGAACACGTGGGCCAGCGGGAGGAAGAGGAGGGTGGACGCCTCGTCGCCGGGCCGGGAGCGGAAGACCGTCTCCCAGCGGCCGACCATGGTGTCGCACTCGAACATGAAGTTGCCGTGGGTGAGGACGCAGCCCTTGGGGCGGCCCGTGGTGCCGGAGGTGTAGATGACGGTGGCCACGGTCTCGGGGGTGACGGCGTTGCGGTGCCGGTGGACGACCTCGTCGTCCAGGTGGGCGCCGGCCGCGGACAGTTCCTCGACGGCGCCGGCGTCCATCTGCCAGAGGTGGCGGAGGCGGGGGGCGCGGTCGATGACGGTGGCGACCGTCATGGCGTGGTCCTCGTGCTCGACGACGGCGGCGGTCACCTCCGCGTCGTGGAACATCCAGGCGACCTGCTCGGCCGAGGAGGTCGGGTAGACCGGCACCACCTGTGCGCCCACGCTCCACAGGGCGAAGTCGAAGAGGGTCCACTCGTAGCGGGTGCGGGCCATCACGGCCACCCGGTCGCCGAACCGGACGCCCTCCGCGAGGAGTCCCTTGGCGAGCGCGAGCACCTGGTCCCGGAACTCGGCGGCGGTGACGTCCCGCCAGGCGCCGTCCTCCTTGCGGCAGAGCACCACGCGGTCGGGTTCCGCGCGGGCGCGCTGGTGGACGCTGTCGGCCAGGCCGCCGACGGGCGGTGGTCCCGCCAGTGGCGGGTTGAAGTACTCACGCAAGGCCGATCCCCGCTTCCGTGCCCTGGTCCGGCGCTCTGGTCACGCGCTGTGAACCGATCCCCCCGGCGCGTGAAACTACCTCACCGGGCGGTGCGCCGGGAGGGGGTCCACGGAGTGAGCTCGGCCGAAACTCGTCGGCGGGGCGGGGGCGAATGGGGCGAACGGGGGGATGGCGGCCACCCTGCGGCCACCTGGACCTACGGTGGCGTAACTTGTGTGACCGGTCCTCCACCGAACCCTCTCCCCCTGGTCACCGGGTCGCGCGTGTCGTGTCGGTCGGGCAGGTCCGCGCACGGCTCAGGGATGCCCCCGGCGCAGCCGTTCGCCCCCGGCGAGGAGCGCCGCCGCCAGGGCCTGCGCGGCGCTGCGGGCGGGGCCCGGGCGGTGACCGTGCAGCAGGACGAAGTCGACCCGTCCGAGTTCCGGCAGTCCCGCCCGGTCCGGGGCGCGCACCAGCCCCGGCGGGATCAGGCCGCGGGAGTGCGGCATCACGCCCAGCCCGGCGCGGGCGGCGGCGATCAGGCCGTTGAGGCTGCCGCTGGTGCAGGCGATCCGCCACGGCCGGCCCTGCTTCTCGAGCGCCTCCAGGGCCAGGGCCCGGGTGATGCCCGGCGGAGGGTAGACGATCAACGGGACGGGGCGGTCGGGATCCAGCCGCAGCCGCTCGGCGCCGATCCAGACCAGCCGGTCCTGGCGCACCAGTTGCCCGCGCGGGTCGTGCGGTCCGCGTTTGGCCAGCATCAGGTCCAGCTTCCCGGCGGCCATCCGTTCGTGGAGCACGCCGGAGAGTTCGACGGTCAGCTCCAGATCGACCTCGGGGTGGTCGTAGCGGAAGGCCTCCAGGATCTCCGGGAGGCGGGTCAGCACGAAGTCCTCGGACGCGCCGAAGCGCAGCCGGCCGCGGGGGCGCTCGCCGGAGAAGAACGCCGTCGCCTGTTCGTGGACCTCCAGGATGCGGCGGGCGAACCCCAGCATGGCCTCGCCGTCGTCGGTGAGCTCCACCGAGTGGGTGTCCCGGGAGAACAGCGGACGGCCGGTGGCGTCCTCCAGCCGGCGCACGTGCTGACTGACCGTCGACTGCCGGACCCCGAGGCGGTGCGCGGCCCGGGTGAAGCTCAGCGTCTGCGCCACCGCCAGGAAGGTGCGCAGATGGGAGGGGTCGTACATGCGGGGAACCCTAACCGGGCGACGGTCGCCGGTCATCACGGACGGCGATCGCAGTGAGAGTGGTATGCCGGATTCCCGATCACGGGGGAAGGGTGGACGATGGAGAGGGCACGTCCGCGTGCCGCGCTCGCACCGTGCGACGCACCCCGCCCCCGAACACCGAAGTGGTGGAGCACCGTGAAACGCCTGCAGTGGCCGCGCTGGATGCCGGTCGACCCGTACATCGTGCTGTTGCTGGCGACGATGGGGGTGGCGGCGCTGCTGCCGGCGCGGGGCGTGGCGGCCGAGGGGGTCTCCTGGCTCGCCACGGCGGCGGTCGCGTTCCTCTTCTTCCTCTACGGCGCGCGGCTCTCCACCCGCGAGGCGCTGGACGGCCTGCGCCACTGGCGGCTCCACCTGACGATCCTGGGCTGCACCTTCGTCCTCTTCCCGCTGCTCGGGCTGGCCTCGCGGGCGCTGGTGCCGCACCTCCTCGACGAGGCGCTGTACCAGGGCCTGCTCTTCCTCACCCTGGTGCCGTCGACCATCCAGTCCTCGATCGCCTTCACCTCGATCGCCCGCGGCAACGTGCCGGGGGCCATCTGCGCGGGCTCCTTCTCCTCGCTGGCGGGCATCGTCGTCACCCCCCTGCTCGCGGCGCTGCTGCTCGGCGGGCAGTTCGCCGGCGGGGACGGGTTCTCCGCGGACTCCCTGCTCAAGATCGTCCTGCAGCTGCTGGTGCCGTTCCTGGCGGGGCAGGTGCTGCGGCGGTGGGTCGGCGGGTTCGTCCTGCGGCACGGCAAGCTGCTGTCGCTGGTGGACCGGGGGGCGATCCTGCTGGTCGTCTACTCGGCGTTCAGCCAGGGCATGGTGCGGGGCGTGTGGGGCCAGGTCAGCGTGGTGCGGCTGCTGGAGCTGCTCGCGGTCGAGGCGGTGCTGCTGGCGGTGGTGCTGGCGCTCACCTGGTACGGGGCGAGGGCGCTGCGGTTCGACCGGGGGGACCGGGTGGCGATCCAGTTCGCCGGGTCGACGAAGTCGCTGGCGGCGGGGCTGCCGATGGCGAGCGTGCTGTTCGGCGGGGACGCGGCGTTGGCGGTGCTTCCGCTGATGCTGTTCCACCAGATGCAGCTGATGGTCGCCGCCGTCATCGCCCGACGCCGCGAACGCGACCCCCTGCCCACCGGGGCCCCGCGCTCCTACGCCGCCACCCCGCACGGCTGACCCCTGGGGGCCGTGCCCGCGTCGGGCCTGGCCGAAGGGCGACGGGCCGACGGGCCGACGGTCCGGGAGCGGGAGGACGGAAGCGCGGGAGGACGGAAGAGCGCAAGGGTGGCGGGGTCCCGGGGGCGCAGGGGGCGCTCCCCGCCCGGGCGGGACCCCGCCGGGTGCACGCGGCGGAGGATCAGGCCCTGGTGGCGGCGGGCGCCGTCAGGGCGATCCGCTCCTCCCCCGCGTACACGTTCATGGAGGCCCCCCGCAGGAAGCCGACCAGCGTGAGCCCCGTCTCCGCCGCGAGGTCCACCGCCAGCGACGACGGCGCGGAGACCGCGGCCAGCACCGGTATCCCCGCCATCACCGCCTTCTGCGCGAGCTCGAACGACGCCCGCCCCGACACCATCAGGACGGTCCGCGACAGCGGCAGCGCGTCGTTCTGCAGGGCCCGGCCCACCAGCTTGTCGACGGCGTTGTGCCGTCCCACGTCCTCCCGGACGTCCAGCAGTTCCCCGTGCTCGGAGAAGAGCGCCGCCGCGTGCAGCCCGCCCGTGCGGTCGAACACCCGCTGCGCCGCCCGCAGCCGCTCCGGCAGCTCGGACAGGAGGGCGGGTTCCAGCCTCATCGGCGGCCCGTCGCCGTCGTCGATCGTCCAGCGGGCCGTGGTGCGCACCGCGTCCAGGCTGGCCTTGCCGCACAGCCCGCAGGAGGAGGTGGTGTACACGTTGCGCTCCAGGGTGATGTCCGGCATCACGACCCCGGGCGCGGTCCGCACGTCCACCACGTTGTAGGTGTTCGACCCGTCGGCGGTCGCCCCCGCGCAGTACACGATGTTCCGCAGTTCCGCCCCGGAGCCGAGCACGCCCTCGCTCACCAGGAACCCGGCGGCGAGCGCGAAGTCGTCGCCGGGCGTGCGCATGGTGATGGCCAGCGGCTTGCCGTTGAGCCGGATCTCCAGAGGTTCCTCGGCGACGAGCGTGTCCGGCCGCGTGGAGACCACCCCGTCGCGGATCCGGATCACCTTGCGTCGTTCCGTGACTCGTCCCATAGCCCTGTCAGTCCCGGTTCTGTACGTGCTGGTAGCCGAAGCGGCCCTTGATGCAGAGATTGCCGTGGGTCACCGGATGGTCGTGCGGCGAGGTGACCTTGACGATCTCATTGTCCTGAACGTGCAGGGTGAGGTTGCACCCTACTCCGCAGTAGGCGCAGACCGTGGTGGTCCGCGTCTGCCGGGACTCGTCCCATGTACCCGCCTGGCGCATGTCGAACTCGCTCTTGAACGACAGTGCCCCGGTGGGGCAGACCTCGATGCAGTTGCCGCAGTAGACGCAGGCGGACTCGGTGAGCGGCCCGTCGTGCTCGACGGCGATCCGCGCGTCGAAGCCGCGGCCCGTGACGGAGATGGCGAAGCTGTTCTGCCATTGGTCGCCGCAGGCGTCCACGCACTTGTAGCAGAGGACGCACTTGTCGTAGTCGCGGACGTAGAGGTCGTTGTCGATCCGGGGCTCCTCGCCGAGGCGGGCGGCGTCCGGGCCGAAGCGGTCGGGTTCGGCCTTGTACTCCTTGAGCCATCCGGCCACCTGGGGGGTGGTGGACAGGTCCACCGAGGAGGCGAGCAGTTCCAGCACCACCTTCCGGCTGTGCCGGGTCCGCTCGGTGTCGGTGCGCACCTCCATGCCCGCCTCGGCCTTGCGGGAGCAGGCCGGGACCAGGGTGCGGGCGCCCTCGACCTCGACCACGCAGACCCGGCAGGCGTTCCGCGGCTCCAGGGTGTCGCCCTGGCAGAGCGTGGGGACGTCCTTGCCGGCGGCGCGGCAGGCGTCGAGGACGGTGGAGCCCTCGGGGACCCGGGCGGTCTCCCCGTCCAGGGTGAACTCCAGCAGCCGGCGCGGCACTCCGAGCGGTATCGCGGTCACCTGTACGCCCCCAGTCGGTCGATCGCGGATTCCACGGCGTTCCAGGCGGTCTGCCCGAGACCGCAGATCGAGGCGTCCTTCATGGCCCGTCCCACCTCGCGCAGCAGGGTGATGTCGGCGGCGGCGTCCGTGCCGGTGCGTTCCGCGATCCGGTGCAGCGCCTCCTCCTGGCGGACGGTACCGACCCGGCAGGGCACGCACTGGCCGCAGGACTCGTCCCGGAAGAACTCGGCGATCCGCAGCAGCAGCCGGGGCAGCGGCACGGTGTCGTCGAAGGCCATCACCACGCCGGAGCCGAGGGTGGTGCCGGCCTCGCGGGTGCCTTCGAAGGTGAGCGGGATGTCCAGTTCGTCGGCCCGGACGAATCCTCCGGCCGCACCGCCGAGCAGCACGGCCCGCAGCCCGTCCCGCACCCCGGCGAGCCGGAGCAGTTCGCCGAGCGTGGCGCCGAACGGCAGCTCGTAGACGCCGGGCCGCTCGACGCTGCCGGAGACGCAGAACAGCTTGGGGCCGGTGGACCGGCCGGTGCCGATGGCCGCGTAGGCGGGCGCGCCCAGGGTGAGGACCGGCAGGACGTTCACCAGGGTCTCCACGTTGTTGGCGGCGGTGGGCCTGCCGAACAGTCCCTTTTGCACGGGGAACGGGGGCTTGGCGCGGGGCTCGCCCCGGCGGCCCTCGATGGAGTTGAAGAGGGCGGTCTCCTCGCCGCAGATGTAGGCGCCGGCGCCCCGCCGGATCTCGATGTCGAAGGCGTAGCCCTGGCCGAGCACGTCGTCGCCGAGGAAGCCGCGGGCCCGGGCCTGGTCGATGGCGTGCCGCAGGCGGCGCAGCGCCCGCGGGTACTCGCCGCGCAGGTAGAGGTGGCCCCGGTGGGCGCCGACGGCGTACCCGGCGATGGTCATGGCCTCCACGAGGGCGTACGGGTCGCCCTCCATCAGGACCCGGTCCTTGAAGGTGCCGGGCTCCGACTCGTCGGCGTTGCAGACCAGGTGGTGCGGGTGCTCGGGCCGGGAGGCGGTGGCCTGCCACTTGACGCCGGTGGGGAAGGCGGCGCCGCCCCGGCCCACCAGCCCCGAGTCGGTGACCTCGCGGATCACCCCGGCCGGCCCCAGTTCGAAGGCGCGGCGCAGTGCGGTGTAGCCGCCGTGCGCCCGGTAGTCGTCCAGCGAGGCCGGGTCGACCACGCCGACACGGCGCAGCAGGGTCAGGCCCGGCTGCCCGGCCTGCGGGACGGCCAGGGCGGCGGGCGGTTCCTCGGGGGCGGACTCGGGGGCGGTGGCGGCGAGGACGGCGGACTCCCCGGTGGCGGGCGCGGCGACGGCGGTGCGCACGGGGTCCCCGGCCCGGATCGCCAGGGCCGCGGGAGCCCGCTCGCACAGGCCGAGGCACGGGCCGGCCTGCACCTGGACCCCGGAGCCGGGGCCGAGGCGGTCGCGGGCGGCGGCGAGCACCCGGCCGGCGCCGGCCGGGGCGCAGCCGATGTCGGTGCAGACGTGCAGCACCGTGCGCGGTCGCGGTTTCACGGAGAACAGGGCGTAGAAGGTGGCGACGCCGTACGCCTCGGCGGGCGGGACGGTCAGGCGGCGGCACAGGTAGTCCAGGGCGCCGTCGCTGATCCAGCCGACCCGGTCGTTGAGGGCGTGCAGCCCCGGCAGCAGCAGGTCGCGGCGGGCCCGGGCGGCGCGGCCTCCGCGGGCCCAGCGCAGGTCGCCGGCGCGCATCCCGTCGCGGTCGGCGCCCTCCCAGGAGGACTGCGGCGGGCCGAGCAGGGCGTCGACGGCGGCGCGTTCCTCGTCGGTGGGTTTGCTGTCGCCGAAGTGCAGGTCCACTTGCGTCACCTCACGTGGTCAGCGGCGGGAAGTTTCTCGATCCGGATCGCCGACGCCTTGAACTCGGCGGTGCCGGCGATCGGGCAGTTGGCCTCGATGGTCAGCGCGTTGGTGTCCACCTCGTCGGGGAAGTGGAAGGTCATGAAGGCCAGGCCCGGCCGCAGGGAGTCCTCGACCCACACCGGGGCGACGACGGCGCCGCGACGGGAGAGCACGCGGACCTGCTCGCCGGTGGTGACGCCGTACCGTTCGGCGTCCTCCGGGCTGAGTTCGACGTACTCGCCGCGCCGCAGCGGGGAGGCGAAACCGCCGCTCTGCACGCCGGTGTTGTAGGAGTCCAGGCGCCGGCCGGTGGTCAGCCGCACGGGGTAGTCCTCGTCGGTGACGTCGACCGGCGGGTCGTGCTGGACCAGGCCGAAGGGGGCGGGGGCGCCGCGCCGTGCGGGGTCCGGGTCCCACAGCCTGCCGTGCAGGTAGGTCGGTTCGAGGGCGTCGGTGGAGGGGCAGGGCCACTGGATGCCCTGGTGCTCGTCGAGCCGCTCGTAGGTCATGCCGTGGTGGTCCGGGGAGACGGAGCGCAGTTCGTTCCACACGGCCTCGGCGTCGGCGTACTTCCAGTCGTGGCCGAGCCGGGCGGCGAGGTCGCAGAGGATGTCGATGTCCTCGCGGGCCTCGCCGGGCGGGGTCACGGCGGCGCGGACCCGCTGGACGCGGCGCTCGCTGTTGGTGAAGGTGCCGTCGGTCTCGGCCCAGCCGGCCGTGGACGGCAGCACCACGTCGGCGAGTTCGGCGGTCTTCGTCAGGAAGATGTCCTGCACGACCAGGAAGTCGAGTTCCCCCAGCCGGCGCACCGCCTGCTCGCTGTCGGCCTCGGACTGCGCGGGGTTCTCGCCGATGCAGTAGACGGCGCGCAGCGTGCCCTCCTCCATCGCCTCGAACATCTCGGTGAGGTTGAGGCCGTAGCGGGGCTGGACGGTGGTGCCCCAGGCGTTCTCGAACCTGAGCCGGGCGGACGGGTCGAGGATGTCCTGGAAGCCGGGGAGCCGGTTGGGGATGGCGCCCATGTCGCCGCCGCCCTGCACGTTGTTCTGGCCGCGCAGCGGCTGGAGGCCGGAGCCGTGGCGGCCGACGTGGCCGGTGAGCAGCGACAGGTTGATCAGCGCGCGGACGTTGTCGGTGCCGTTGTGGTGCTCGGTGATGCCCAGGGTCCAGCACAGCTGGGCGCGTTCGGCGCGGGCGTAGGCGTGCGCGAGTTCCCGGATCGCCTCGGCGGGGACGCCGGTCACCCGCTCCGCCAGGGACGGCGTCCACGGTTCGACCAGCGTGCGGTACTCCTCGAAGCCGCTGGTGGCGCGCGCCACGAACGGCTCGTTGACCAGCCCGGCGGCGATGATCTCGCGGCCGACGGCGTGCGCCAGGGGGATGTCGGTGCCGACGTTCAGGCCCAGCCAGCTCTCCGCCCACTCGGCGGTGGAGGTGCGGCGCGGGTCGACGGCGTACATCCGGGCCCCGTTGCGGATGCCCTTGAGCACGTGCTGGAAGAAGATGGGGTGCGCGAAGCGGGCGTTGGAGCCCCACATGACGATCACGTCGGTGTGCTCGACCTCCTGGTAGGAGGAGGTTCCGCCGCCGGAGCCGAAGGCCGCGGACAGGCCGGCCACGCTGGGCGCGTGGCAGGTGCGGTTGCAGGAGTCGACGTTGTTGGTGCCCATCACGACCCGGGCGAACTTCTGGGCCACGTAGTTCGTCTCGTTGGTGGCGCGGGCGCAGGAGAACATACCGAAGGCGCCGCGGTGCTCCACCAGTGCCAGGGCGACCCGGTCGAGTGCCTCGGCCCAGGTGGCGCGCCGGAACGGCTCGTCGCGCGCGTCCCGGACCAGCGGGTGGGTGAGCCGGGTGTAGGTCTTGGGCGTCCTGTCGCGCCTGCGGGCGCGGGACGTCGGGGGGTTGCTCATGCGGCGCTCCTCGGCGCGAGCAGGTCCGACAGCGCGTGGACCGTGCGGAGGGTGGGCGTGTCGACGTCGGTGATCTCCGCGAGTTCGATCAACGCGGTGAGCAGCACGTCGAGTTCGAGCGGTCTGCCGCGCTCCAGGTCCTGGAGCGTGGAGGTGCGGTGGTCGCCGACGCGCTCGGCGCCGGCGAGGCGGCGTTCGACGGAGACGCCGACCGTGCGGCCGAGGGCCTCGGCGATCGCCGGCGTCTCGGTCGTCATGGTCTCCACGACCCGGCGGGTGCCGGGGTGGAGGCACATCTGGCGCATGGTGGCGCGGGTCAGGGCGCTGATGGGGTTGAAGGTGGCGTTGCCCAGGAGCTTGACCCAGATGTCGTCGCGCAGGTCGCGTTCCACCGGGCACCTGAGGCCGCCGGCGATCATGGCCTCGCTGAACTCGGTGCAGCGTCCGGAGACGCTGCGGTCGGGCTCGCCGACGGAGAAGCGGATGACTGCCAGGTGCCGCACCACTCCGGGCGCCTCGAGTTCGGTGGCGGCGTACACCACGCGGCCGAGGGCCCGTTCGGGGGCGATCACCGCACTGACCGCGCCGTCGGGGTCCACGCTCTGCAGGCGCCGCCCGTCGTGCGGGCCGCCGTGGCGGTGGAAGTACCACCAGGGGATGCCGTTCTGGGCGGCGACGACGGCCGTCCGCGGCCGCAGCAGCGGCTCCAGCAGCACGCCGCGTAGGCGTTCGCCTTGAGTCCGAGGAACACGTGGTCCACGGGTCCGACCTCGGCGGGGTCGTCGGTGACCGGTGGCCGGGCCGTGAAGTCTCCACGGTGGCTCAGGACGCGCACACCGTCCCGCCTCATGGCCTCCAGGTGGGGCCCGCGGGCGATCAGGCGTACGTCCACGCCCGCCCGGTGCAGGGCGGCGCCCACATGGGCGCCGATGGCGCCGGCGCCGAGAATCGCGACTTTCACAGGAGAGCTCCGTCCGGTCGAGGGCTACCGAGGAACCGCCGAAACGTCGACTGAATATTGTCTACAGTATGGGAGTTGGGGCAGCAAGGGTCGCGGCAGGCCTGGGCATGGAACCGCGGGGCCGGGGAAGCCGAGCCCGGGAGCGTCCGGAGTCTTCCCAAGCCGCCAAGCGGTTCCTAGGGTTCCGGATCATGAGTCCACCCGTAGCACCGCCGGGATGGAGCCGCTGGCTCGTGCCCCCGGCCGCCCTCTCCGTCCATCTGTCCATAGGCCAGGCCTACGCGTGGAGCGTCTTCAAGGCGCCGCTGGAGTCCTCGCTCGACATCAGCGGCACGCTCAGCGCGCTCCCCTTCCAGCTGGGCATCGTGATGCTGGGACTGTCCGCGGCCTTCGGCGGCACCCTGGTCGAACGCAACGGCCCGCGCTGGGCGATGACGGTCGCGCTGGTCTGCTTCTCGTCCGGTTTCCTGCTCTCCGCGCTGGGCGCCCGCACCGGGCAGTACTGGCTGATCGTGATCGGCTACGGCTTCGTCGGCGGCATCGGGCTGGGCATCGGCTACATCTCACCGGTCTCCACCCTGATCAAGTGGTTCCCCGACCGTCCGGGCATGGCCACCGGCATCGCCATCATGGGCTTCGGCGGCGGCGCGCTGATCGCCTCGCCCTGGTCCACCCGGATGCTGGAGGCGTTCGGCTCCGACTCCTCCGGGATCGCCACCGCCTTCCTGGTCCACGGCCTGGTCTACGCGGTGTTCATGTCGCTGGGCGTCCTGCTCATCCGGGTGCCGCGGCCGGCCGCCGACCAGGCCGCCGAGGACGCCACGGCCGGTGTCGGCGGGGTGCAGGTCTCGGCGCGCGAGGCCGTGCGGACACCGCAGTTCTGGCTGCTGTGGCTGGTGCTCGTCATGAACGTCACCGCCGGCATCGGCATCCTGGAGAAGGCCGCGCCGATGATCACCGACTTCTTCGCCGGCACCTCGGCGCCGGTGTCGGCCTCGGCGGCCGCCGGGTTCGTGGCACTGCTGTCGGCGGCCAACATGGCGGGCCGGATCGGCTGGTCCTCCACCTCCGACCTGATCGGACGCAAGAACGTCTACCGCCTCTACCTGGGCGTCGGCGCGCTGATGTACCTGGCGATCGCCCTGTTCGGGGACGCCTCCAAGCCGCTGTTCGTGGTCTGCGCGCTGGTCATCCTCTCCTTCTACGGCGGCGGCTTCGCCACCATCCCCGCCTACCTGAAGGACCTCTTCGGCACGTACCAGGTGGGCGCCATCCACGGCCGGCTGCTGACCGCCTGGTCGACCGCGGGCGTCCTCGGCCCGCTGATCGTCAACTGGATCGCGGACCGGCAGGAGGAGGCCGGCAAGCAGGGGCCGGAACTGTACGGGACGTCGCTGTTCATCATGATCGGGCTGCTGGCGATCGGCTTCGTCGCCAACGAGCTGGTGCGCCCCGTGCACCCCAGGCACCACGTGAAGGAGGCGGCGCATGTCGCAGAACCCGCCTGAGGAATCCGGACGCCGGGGCCTGATCGCCTTCGCCTGGCTGTGGGTCGGCGCGCCGCTCGCCTACGGCCTGTACGAACTGGTGCGCAAGGCCACCCAGTTGTTCACGGGCTGAACCCCGCCGCCCCGCACGCCGGCCCGGAAGGGTGCGGGGCGGCGTCGTGTCCTACGTCACCCGCACCCCGACTCCCCGTTCCCCGTAGACTGTAGACGATAGACAATCGGGTGCTGCTCAGGAGGGGAACCGATGTTGTCGTCCGGTCTGCCGCAGGGCGCGGTGCCCAAGCTGGAACGTCCTGGTCCCCTCCGGGACCGTGTCTACGAGGCGCTGCTGGAGCTCATCACGACCCGCGCGCTGCGGCCCGGCCAGCACCTGGTGGAGAGCGAGCTCGCCGGGCACCTCGGGGTGTCCCGGCAGCCGGTGCGCGAGGCGCTCCAGCGGCTCAACACCGAGGGCTGGGTGGACCTGCGGCCCGCCCAGGGCGCCTTCGTGCACGAGCCGACCGAGGAGGAGGCCGACCAGCTCCTCACCGTGCGCACGCTGCTGGAGGCGGAGGCGGCCCGCCTCGCGGCGGCCAACGCGGGCAAGCCGGGCATCGCCCAGCTGGAGGAGCTGTGCGCGGAGGGCGAGGCGCGGGTCGCCGCCGACGACGTCGACGGGGCGGTGGAGGCGAACGCGCGGTTCCACGCCAAGGTGATGGAGCTGGCGGGCAACGCGGTGCTGGCCGAGCTGGCGGCCCAGGTGGACCGGCGGGTGCGGTGGTACTACACGCCGATCGCGCGGCAGCGCGGCCGGCAGTCGTGGACGGAGCACCGGGCGCTGATCGCGGCCATCGCCGACCGCGACGAGGTGCGGGCCACCCGGCTGATGCGCGAGCACACCGAGCACACCCGGCACTCCTACCACGCCCGCGCCCGGACCTGACGCCCCGGCGGGGCGCGCCCCACCCCGGCCGCCCCGCACCGGGCACCCCGCGCCGGGCACCGCACCCCCACGGGCCCGGACCCGGGCGGCTCGGCTCGACCGGGGGACCGGACCGCGGGGGTCCGGCGGGGGTGGGTGTCAGGCCTCGTCGTACCCCGACTCCTGCCGGTAGCGCCGGAGCAGGCGGTGGACGGCCTCCGCGCCCACCAGCTCGCCCTCCGGCTCGGGCAGCGACACCGGCGTCATCAGGAAGGCCCGGCTCTGCTCGCCGCCGAGCCCGCCGTGCGAGCCGATCTGCTCCTCGAAGGCGTGGATCTCGCCGGTGGCCGGGTCGTACCAGGAATTGATCATGATGTCGGCGGCCTGCGGGAAGCCGTGGGTGCGCCGGACGGCGGCGACGGCGCCCGGCCCGTAGGGCTTCAGGGGCCCCGGGTTCTCGTCGCTGAGCTCGTCCAGCGGGGCCTCCACGCCGTGCGCCGCCATCACCAGCCCGCCGTGCTCCTCGCTGCGCACCAGCAGGAACCCGATGCCGGGGTGGTTGGCCAGGGTGGGCAGCAGCGCGGGGTGGCGCGCGTCGATCTCCTCGCGGCTCATCCGGTGCCGCACGTCCGGGAAGGAGACCAGCCCGAGGTTGCCGGAGGCCAGCACGATCGGCTCGGCCCGGCGGGCGGCGGGCAGGTGCTCCCCGCGGTCCTCCTCCACCGGCCGGTGGAGGGCGGTCAGCACCGCGGCCCTGGCCTCGGCGCCGCTGCGGGTGCGGCGGGCCCGGCGCGGCACCGGCAGCCCGCACCCGGCGCGCACCAGGTCGCCGAGCGAGAGGCCGTAGCGGGAGCGGAAGGTCTCCCCGGGGCTCTGCCCGTGGTCGGAGAGGACGACGAACCGGTACGGCCTGGGCGAGTGTTCGGCGACCTTCTCGAGCAGCGCCAGCATCCGGTCCAGCCGCCGCAGCACCTGCGCGGCGTCCCGGCCGCGCGGCCCGGAGTGGTGGGCCACCTCGTCGTAGGCGACCAGGTCGGCGTAGACGGCGGTCCGTCCGGCGAGCATGTCGCCCGCGACGGCGTAGACCACCACGTCCCGCTGGACGACCGTGGCGAAGGCGCGCAGGAAGGGGTAGAGCCCGCCGCGGCTCACACGGGGGCGGCGCTTCTCCAGCCGGGCGCGCAGCGACTGGCTCAGCTCGCGGAACACCTCGGCGGTGAAGGACAGGGCGGTGCGCACGGCGTTGGCCGGGTCGGAGAAGTAGGCGAAGTAGCCGGACCGGGAGCGGAAGCCCTTGCCACGGCGGCGGGCGGCGATGGACAGCACCAGGGCCTGCTCGCCCGCCCCGCCGCTGAACAGGTTGCCGCGGCTGGCGCCGTCGACGGCGAGCAGTCCGGGGCGGCCCGTGTGCTTGACGGCCCGTCTCTCCAGGAGGACGGCGCTGGAGGGCCGGTTGCTGACCATCACCTCGCGCCGCTGCTTGTCGTACCAGCGGAAGGCGGGCAGGTCGTAGTTGGTGCCGTGCAGGATGCCGAGCTGGCTGGCGCCGGTCTGGCTGGACCAGTCGGTGCGCCAGAGGGTGAGCCGGTGGGTGGGCGGGTGGCCGGCGCCGTCCAGGCCGAGGTTGCGGGCGACGGTGGGCATCAGCCCCTTCTCGGCGGCGTCCCGCAGCACGTCGTGCCCGACGCCGTCGAGCTGCACGAAGACGATGCCGGGGGTGACCGGGCCGCCGGGCTGCCGCAGGTGGCGGCGGCGCCGGTCGGAGAGCCGGTACAGGCGCCGGCGGTAGGCGTCGTCGTCGCGGACGGCGAGGGCTCCGCCGGTCGCCGAGGCGACCGCGGACATCACCGCGGCGACCACCACCGCCGTCTCGGGTCCGACGTCGCCCCGCTCGACCGGGTTGACCCAGAGCGCCACCAGCAGCAGGGCGCCGTTGAGGAAGAAGACGAGCAGCCCCAGCACCAGCGCCGGGACCAGGAGCAGCAGCCGCACGAGCAGCGGCCAGACGAGCGCGGAGAGCAGGCCGAAGACGCCCGCGCCGAGCGCGGCGGTGACGCCGAGCCGGGTGGCGCTGTTGCCGTCGGGCGACTCCAGGCGGAAGTCGGGGAGGAGTCCCGCGAGGATCAGCATGGTGAGCGTGGACACCGCCCACACCGCGACGCTTCGCCCCAGTTGTGCCACGCCCCGCCGCCAGCGGCCTTCCACACGCACCTCACGTTCCCTCGCCCCGGCCCGCCGACCGGCGGGTGGACCGTTCAACCCTGCCATACCGGGCAGACGGCAGGCGGGACGGCCTGTCGTCCGTCCCCTCCGAGCCTGCCGGTACCCCGTAGGCTCGGGGCAGGCCGTACGAAGGAGGACGCCGAGGTGCCGGCGGAGATCACCTGGTGGGGACACGCGACCTGCACGCTGCGGGACTCCGGCGTGCGCGTCCTGACGGACCCTCTGTTCACACGCCGGCTCGCGCATCTGCGCCGCCGCCGGGGGGCGCCGCCCCCGCCGGACGCCTGGCACGCGGAGGTGGCGCTCGTCTCCCACCTGCACGCCGACCACCTGCACCTGCCCTCGCTGGCCCGGCTGGACCCGGGCACCGTGCTGCTGGTGCCGCGCGGCACGGGCCGGGCGGTGCCGTCGCTGGTCCGGCTGGCCCGCGACCGTCGTCTGGACGTGCGGGAGGTGCAGCCCGGCGACCGGGTGCGGGTCGCGGACCTGACGGTCCGCGCGGTGACCGCCCGCCACGACGGGCGCCGGCTGCCGGTGGGCCCGCACCGCTCCCCCGCCCTGGGGTTCGTCGTGGAGGGCGAGCGGCGCGCCTACTTCGCCGGGGACACCGGGATGTTCGACACCATGGCCGAGGAGGTGGGCGAGGTCGACCTGGCGCTGCTGCCGGTCGGCGGCTGGGGCCCGTTCCTCGGCGAGGGCCATCTCGACGCCTCCCGGGCGGCCGAGGTGCTGCGGACGCTGGGCCCGCGCTGCGCGGTGCCGGTGCACTACGGGACGTTCTGGCCGGTGGGGATGGACGCCGTGCGGCCGCACGAGTTCCACTCCCCCGGCGACGAGTTCGCGCGGCTGGCGGCGCGTTCCGCGCCGGGTGTCGAGGTGCGGCTGCTCGGGCACGGCGAGTCGGCGCGGTTCGGAGGGTCCCGGTGACGCCGGACGGCATGGCCGTCGGCTATCCGATGCTGTTCCTCCTGGTGCTGCTGGGCTCGCTGGTCCCGGTGGTGCCGACCGGCGCGCTGGTCAGCTCGGCGGCGGTGGTGGCGTTCCACCACGCCGCGCCGGCGGTGTCGCTGGGGGTGGTGCTGCTGATCGCGTCGACGGCCGCGTTCGCCGGGGACGTGGCGCTGTACTGGCTGGGCCGCCGGGGGATGGAGTCGCGCGGCGCGACCCGCTGGCTGGAGGGGATCCGGGACCGCGCCCCCCAGGAGCGGATGGAGCAGGCGCAGGACCGGCTGCGCCGGCACGCCGTGCCGGTGCTGGTGCTGTCCCGGCTGATACCGGCGGGGCGGCTGCCGGTGATACTGGCCTGCCTGGTGGCCCACTGGCCGCTGCGCCGCTTCGTGCGGGGCAACGCCCCGGCCTGCGTGGCCTGGGCGGCGACCTACCAGGTGATCGGCGTGCTGGGCGGCTCGCTGTTCCGCGAGCCGTGGCAGGGCGTGGTCGCGGCGGTGGCCCTGACCCTGGCGATCAGCGCCGCACCGGCCGTGTGGAACCGCCTCCGGGACCGCTGAGGGACAAAGCACGAGGGACAAGGCACGAGGGACAAGGCACGAGGGACAGGGCACGAGGGACAAGGCACGAGGCGCGGAGGCGGGCCGCGCGGCCGTGCGGCCCGCCTCCCGCCGGTGTCAGCCCCCGAGCACCCGGGAGCCGCCGACCGGGAGGTCCCAGAGGTCCTCGCGGGGCAGCCCGGCCTCGTCCCAGGCGGCGCGGACCCGGTGCAGGGGTTCCAGCACCGGCTCCGAGGAGAGCAGGAACGTGCCCCAGTGCATGGGCGCCATCCGCCGCGCTCCCAGGTCCCGGGTGGCCCGGACCGCCTCCTCCGGGTCGCAGTGCACGTCGCTCAGCCACCACCGGGGGTCGTACGCGCCGATCGGCATCAGCGCCAGGTCGATGTCCGGGTAGCGCTCGCCGATCCGGGAGAACCAGTGCCCGTAGCCCGTGTCCCCGGCGAAGTAGACGCGCCGGCGCTCCGCCCCGTGGTCCTCGCCGTCGGCGGTGAGCATCCAGCCGCCCCAGAGGCTGCGGCAGGTGTCGGTGAGGGTCCGCTTGGACCAGTGGTGCGCGGGCACGAAGTCCAGTCGCACGCCGCCCAGGCGGGCCGACTCCCACCAGTCCAGCTCGACCACCCGCCGGAATCCGCGCCGGTGGAACCAGCGGCCCAGGCCGCCGGGCACGAACAGGGGGGTGTCCGGGGGGAGCCGCCGCAGGGTGGGCAGGTCGAGGTGGTCGTAGTGGTTGTGGCTGATCACCACGGCGTCCACGGGCGGCAGGGCGTCCCAGTCCACGCCGACCGGGGTGATCCGGGCGGGCGTACCGAGGATGCGGCGGGACCACACGGGGTCGGTGAGCACGGTCGTGCCGCCGATCCGGACGACCCAGCTGGCGTGGCCCGCCCAGGTGACGGCCACCTGGCGGGCGTCGACCTCGGGCAGCGGGCCGGGGCGGCAGGGGATCCGCGGGATGTCCTTCAGCCCGTCGCGCCGGGGCCGCACCGCGCCCTCGCGGGCGAACCGGGCGAAGGAGCGCAGGCCGGGGAGCGGGGCGGTCAGCCGGTCCTCGAACGACTTCGGCCAGCGGCGCCCCTGTCCCGGCGCCGCCGGCCCGACGGGCGCGGTGGTACGGGCCCGGGGCGGCGCCGTGGTGCGCAGCCGTCCCGGGCTCCCCTCCTGACCGCGGCCGGGCCCCGCGTCGGGCGCCGCGTCGGGCCGCGCGTCGGGCCGCGCCCTGCGGCCCGGTTCGGGCAGGTGATCGGCGCGGGACTGCTGTCGCGTCATCGCGGACTCTCCCCTCGCTCTGCCGCCGCCCCGGCGTCGGACGGTGTGCCGAGCCGGTCGAAGGCCGTTCTCCATCGGGTCAGCGCCCCCCGCACGCGGTGCAGTTCGAGCGGGTCGGGGGCGGTCAGGGCGTCGGCCCGCTCGCCGGCGTCGCCGCCGAGCAGGTCGCCGGTGGACAGGCGGACCCGGAGGGCGTCCAGGTCGTCGCCGAACCGGTGGCCGCCGCTCGCGGGCACGCCGTGGAGCGTGTCCAGGCTCTCCTCCAGCTCCTGCGCGTCGCCCACGCCGTGGGTGGCCAGGGCGTCGGCGAGCGGCGACAGGTCGGCGTAGACGCAGCGTCCGGCGCGCGGCGGGAGCGTCAGCCCGCCGACCGACACGACGAGTTCGTGGACGGCGGCGGCCAGGCGGGCGTGCAGGCGGACCGAGGCGGCTCGCCGGGCGGTGACCTCCTCGGGCTCGCTCAGCGCGTAGGCCGCGGCGACGGCGAGGGGCCGGGCGATCTGCGCGCCGAGCGCGGTGAGCACGTCCAGCACCCGTGCGCGCAGCGCGCCGCCGTCTCCCGGACCGGTGGGGAAGCGGGCGACCGCCGCGGGCCAGCCGGCCGGCAGCAGCCCGCCGCGCAGGTCGGTGACGACGGCGACCCGGCCGGGGAGCATCTCGGCGGGGCTGAGCAGCACGGTGCCGTGCGGGTCGTGGACCGTGTCCCGCCAGGTCTCGTCGCTGATCACGAAGAGCCCCTCGGCCTCGGCGACCTCCATGGTCTCGTGCAGGTCGTCGGGGGTGGCGACGGCGCCGGTGGTCTCCTCGGCGGGCGAGAGCACCAGCTGGCGCGGGTCGCCGCCCTCCTCGCGGACCCGGCGGACCGTCTCGAGCAGGGCGTAGGCGTCCGGGACGCCGCCGGACCCGGGCGGCGTGGGCACGTGGAAGACGGGGCGGCCCAGCAGCCGGGCGTAGGGCGCCCACCAGGCGGCGCAGGGGCGCGGCACCAGGACGTCGCCGCCGAGGGCGGCGGTCAGCGCGAGCAGCAGGGCGGGGGCGCCGGGCGCGGCCGCGATCCGGTCGGGTCCGGCCGTCAGGCCGCGCCGGTTCCAGTAGCCGGCCGCGGCCTCGAGGAGCGTGGGCCCTCCGCCGGGGGGTTCGTCCTCGGCGCGCGGGGCGGCGGCGGTGAGCACCGCGGCGAGTTCGGGGAGCACCGGCAGCCCGTCGTCGGGCATGCGCGGCCCGTACCGCACCGGGCCGTGTCCGCCGGTTCCGGGCGCCCGCTCCGGTTCCGTCCGCGCCATCCGCACCTCCGCCGCGGTCGCCGGCATCCGCCGTGGCGGTCCTTCCGCACCGGTTGCCGGGTCCGATGGCCCCGAGTACCCCGTGACGGGCCGGACATGACCCGTCGGCCGGGGTCAGCGCCGGCGGCCTCCGCGCGCCGGGGCCAGCCGCTGCCGGATCCGGTGGCCCGCGGCCGCCGCGGCGCCGGCGATCAGGAGGCCGCCGGCGACCTGGAGCGGGACCGAGTCGCTGAAGGCGCCGCCCGCGCCGGCCTCGACGCCGCGGTGAACCGGCGGTGCGGTCCGGCCGTGCCCGTCCTTGCCGCCGTGGTGGCCGGGGTCGGGGCGGTGGCCGGGCTCCTTGCCGCCGGGTGCGCCCGTGCCGGGGCGGTGGCCGGGTTCCTTCTCGCCGGGTGCGCCCGTGCCGGGGCGGTGGCCGGGTTCGCCGCCGCCCGCGGGGCCGCCGCCCGGCGCCGCCTCGTGGAGCGGTTCGGGCTCCACCGGTTCGACCTCGATGCCGGTCGCGGACCCGGTCGCCGGGGCGGACAGGTCCTCCTCGACCGCCGGGTCGCCGAACTCCTCCGCGGCGGCGCCGAACTCCTCCCCGGCCGCGGGGGCGCCGAACTCCTCGGCCGCGCCGCCCGCGGTGTCCTCCGGGACGCCTCCCGCGCCGGCCGGTTCCCCGGCCGGGGCGCCGTCCGGCCCCTCCTCGAGGGTCCCGCCCTGTACGGCGGTGTCCTCGGGGCCGGCGCAGGCCGCCGGGTCGGCGCCCTCCTCGCACGGGGCCGCTGCCACCGCCCCGCGCAGCCCGGCGGCCTCCGGGCAGGCGTCGGCGCCCGGTTCGGGTGCGCGTCGCTGCGACGCGGCGATGCCCGCGACCGCCTGGGAGGAGATCCCGGCGGCGTCGGGGCCGCAGGAGACCGGTTCCGCGGAGGCGACGGGCGCGGCGACCGTCACCGCCGCGCCGGCGAGAGCTGCGGCGGACAGGACACGGAGAGTGCGGCGCATGGGGCTGGGCTCCTTCGGGCGGACGACGACTGCCGTCCCCATCCCAGCCCGGCCCGCCCGGCCGCGCCCGTCGCGCGGCACCATCCGCGTGACCCCGGCCGCCGAACGGGGGAGGCGGGTCCGTGTTCCGGACCCGTCTCGCCCGCCGGTGTGTTCGGATCGTCCCTCAGGACGTCCGTCCGGGGGGAGCCCCCGCTCCCGGGGTCCCGCCCGGCAGGGCCGGGCGTGCCGTCGGCGGCGCGGGCAGCGCCAGAGGTGCCGGCACCGGCGTCACGGCCGGCAGTGCGACATCCCCCTCCGCGGAGACCGTGTCCTCCTCCGGCGGGGGGAAGACAAGATCCTCGTACCAGTCCATCGCCAGCATCATGCAGAGCATCAGGACCGGGACGATCACTACGAGCACCACCATGGGTCCGTCCTCCCAGGGGTGAACGGGGGTGCCGAAGCACCCCGGGTCCTCTTCAGACTGCCGGACATTCCGGACTCCCGCGCGCCGACGGGACCCCGCCCGGAGCTCCCGGGGCCCCGGTGTGTCGCCCGCGCCTCCTCGGGTACGCGGGGGCCACCCGAAGATGTGGAGGGAGCCATGCAGCGTGGCAGCGACCGGTTGAGCGTTCACCGGGACGACGAGATGAAGCACGAGCTGAGGGGGCTGCTGCAGTCCGGACATCCCACCCGGACGGAGGAGTGGCACGACCCCGAGCCGGTCGCGGACGACGACCCGGCGGTGGCGGGCGGCACGGCGGGCGTGCGGGAGGCGCCGCTGGAGACGGTGCGCCTGGAGCTCGCGCGCATCCTGGGCCGCACCTCCTTCCCCGCGAGCCCGCGGGAACTGGCGCGCACCCTGCGCGAGAACCACGCCCCGGACGCCCTGGTGGAGCCCCTGGAGCACCTGCCGCACAAGGCCCGCTACGCGAACGTCCAGCAACTCGCCGAGGCGATCACCCGTCCGGAGTAGCGCGCGCACGACCGCGACGACCGGACGGACACGAAAGGATGGGAAACCGACCATGCGCATCGCATTCCTGACCGCGCCCGAGGGCGTCGAGCAGGTGGAGCTCACCAAGCCCTGGGAGGCGGTGACCGACGCCGGGCACGAGGCCGTGCTGGTGTCGACGCAGAAGGGCGAGGTCCAGGGCTTCAACCACCTGGACAAGGCCGACACCTTCCCGGTCGACCGGACGGTGGACGAGGTCTCCGCCGGGGACTTCGACGGGCTGGTGCTGCCCGGCGGCGTCGCCAACCCGGACGCCCTGCGGACGGACGAGAAGGCCGTCCGGTTGGTGAAGGACTTCTTCGGCCGGGGCCTTCCGGTGGCGGCGATCTGCCACGCGCCGTGGACGCTGGTGGAGGCCGGCGTGGTCTCCGGCCGCGAGCTGACCTCCTGGCCGAGCCTGCGCACCGACATCGCCAACGCCGGCGGCACCTGGGTGGACGAGCAGGTCAAGGTCGACACCAACGGTCCCAACGTGCTGGTGACCAGCCGCAAGCCGGACGACCTCGACGCCTTCGACGAGGCGTTGCTGCGCGAGTTCGCGAAGGCCTCCGGCGGGCAGGACTGACCCCGGTCCGGTAGCGCGCGCGACGCGGAGAGGGGCGGGCCCGGTCGGGCCCGCCCCTCTCCGCGTTCCGGACCCTCCGCAGGCTCGGTGCCTTCCGGAGGGTTCGGCGGCGTCCCTCAGTCCGCGGGACGGCCCGGATCCCGTTCCCGCGCCCCCTCGCGGGTGCGCCCGGCGGAGACCGGCCGCCGCGGATGCCGCCGCAGGTACTCGCCCTCGAGCTGCGCCATCCGCTCGTTGTGGGTGCGCAGCGCGTCGCCGGATCCGTGCAGCAGCGTGTCGTGACGCGTGCGGTGAATGGTCTCGAGTTCCTTCATCAGCTGCTGGTCGTCCAGCCGGTCGGGTTCGACTCCTGCCATGGCGGCACCCCGTTCGTCGCGGTTCCTCGTGTTCCCTTTCCGGGGCACGGGTACCCGCCTGGGACACGGATCCGACGCAGGAAGACAGACAACCACCCGACCGACATCGGACGTGGAACCATGGATCTCGCATTTCTCCAGCCCTTGTACGAGCGCCGGGGCCCGTGGGCCTCGGTCTACGTGGACACCTCGCGCCACACCCAGGACACGCCGAAGGAACGGCGCCTCATGGCCCAGGCGGCCGCCCGCGAGCTGGCCTCGCAGGGCGCGGACGAGGCCACCTGTGAGGCGGTGCGGACGGCGGTCGACGAACTCCGGCACTCCACCGAGCCGCACGGCCGCGCCTTCTTCGCGCACGACGGCGGGGTGGTCCTCGACCCGTCGCTGACCCGTCCCCCGCAGCAGGAGCTCACCGCGGTGTGGGCGCCGCTCCCGCACGTCTCGCCCCTGCTGAACCTGCTGGGCGAGGACCCCACGTGCCTGGTGGTGTACGTGACCCGGGGAGGGGCCGACCTGGAGCTGCGCACCGCGCTGGGCAGTTCGGAGGCCGGCGAGGTGGTGGGCCGGCAGTGGCCGCTGCACCGGACCGCGTCGTCGGACTGGTCGGAGCGCCACTTCCAGCTCGCGGTGGAGAACACCTGGGGCCAGAACGCGGCCGAGATCGCCCGTGAGGTGACCGCCTGCAGGGAGGAGACCCGGGCCGACCTGGTGATCCTGGTGGGCGAGCAGCGGGACCGCCGCACGGTGCTGGAGCAGCTTCCGCCGCAGGTGCGCGAGTGCGCGGTGGAAGCGTCGCACGGCACCGGGAGCCGCCTGCTGGACGAGGAGGTGGAGGGCCTGCGCGCCACCCACTGGCGGCAGCGGGCGGAGGGCGACCTGGGCCGGTTCCTCGCGGCGCGCGGGCGGGACCGGCAGGGCGGCGCGGGCGCCGTCGAGGGGGTTCCGGCGCTGGTGGAGGCGGCGCGGGAGCACCGCATCGACGAGCTGCTGATCAACCTGGACGGGCCGGACGCGCACCGGCAGATCTGGATCGGCGAGGAGCCGGACCAGCTCGCCGTGCGCCGCTCGGACCTGCGGATCCTCGGTGAGCAGCACTCCTGGGCGGCGCGGGCGGACGACGCGCTGCTGCGGTCGGCGGTGGCGTCCGGAACCCCGGCGATCTCCGTGGAGCCGGCCCTGGAGGACGATTCCCCGGTGGTGGTCCCGGTGGGCGGCCTCGGCGCCCTGCTCCGCTGGGCCTGATCCCGGTGCGGGTCCCGCGGGCGTCACGCGGGACCCGCACGGGGGTCAGCGGGCCCGCTCGACGCGGCGTTCGTCCCAGACCGGCTCCGCGGTCTCCCGCACGCGGCCGTCGCTTCCGAAGACCAAGAAGCGGTCGAAGGCGCGGGCGAACCACCGGTCGTGGGTGACGGCCAGGACGGTGCCCTCGAACGCCTCGAGCCCTTCCTGCAGGGCCTCCGCCGACTCCAGGTCCAGGTTGTCCGTGGGCTCGTCGAGGAGCAGCGCCGTGACGCCCTGCAGTTCGAGCAGCAGGATCTGGAAGCGGGCCTGCTGCCCGCCGGAGAGGCGGTCGAAGGTCTGCTCGGCCTGCTTGGTCAGCTCGTAGCGCCGCAGCCGGGACATCGCGGCGCCCCGGTCCTGCGAGTGCTCGGTCCACAGGATGTCCAGCAGCGTCCTCCCCATCAGTTCGGGGTGCGCGTGGGTCTGCGCGAAGTGCCCGGGCACCACCCGCGCACCCAGTTTCCAGGCGCCGGTGTGGGCGACGTCCTCCCCGGCGAGCAGCCTCAGGAAGTGCGACTTCCCGGATCCGTTGGAACCGAGGACGGCGACCCGTTCGCCGTAGAAGACCTCCAGGTCGAAGGGCTTCATCAGGCCGGTGAGCTCCAGGCCCTGGCAGGTCAGGGCGCGCACGCCGGTGCGGCCGCCCTTGAGCCGCATGGTGATCTCCTGCTCGCGCGGCGGCTCCGGCGGCGGGCCGGCCTCCTCGAACTTGCGCAGCCGGGTCTGCGCGGCGGCGTAGCGGGAGGCCATGTCGGGGCTGACCGACGCGGCCTGCCGCAGGTTGATCACCAGCTTCTTGAGCTGGGCGTGCTTCTCGTCCCAGCGCCGGCGCAGCTCCTCGAAGCGGGCGAACCGCTCGCGACGCGCCTGGTGGTAGGTGGCGAAGCCGCCTCCGTGCACCCAGGCGTCGGCCCCGGCCGGCCCCGGCTCCACGCTCACGATCTTCTGCGCGGCGCGGGAGAGCAGTTCGCGGTCGTGGGAGACGAACAGCACGGTCTTGCGGGTCTCCGCGAGCCGTTCCTCGAGCCACCGCTTGCCCGGCACGTCCAGGTAGTTGTCCGGCTCGTCGAGCAGCAGCACCTCGTCGGTGCCGCGCAGCAGGGCCTCCAGGACGAGCCGTTTCTGCTCGCCCCCGGAGAGGGTGCGGACCTGCCGCCACTGGGCCTTGTCGTAGGGCACGCCGAGGGCCGCGGTCGTGCAGATGTCCCAGAGCGTCTCGGCCTCGTAGCCGCCGGCCTCGCCCCAGTCGGCGAGCGCCTGCGCGTACCGCATCTGCGCGGCCTCGTCGTCGTCCGTCATCATCGCCAGCTCGGCCTCGTCGACGGCCTGTGCGGCGGCCTTGACGCGGGGCGTGGAGACGGACGCCAGCAGGTCGCGCACGGTGGTCTCGTCGCGCACGGAGCCGACGAACTGGCGCATCACGCCCAGGCCGCCCTGCACGGTGACCGTGCCGCCGTGCGGCTTCAGCTCGCCCGAGATCAGCCGCAGCAGCGTCGTCTTGCCCGCGCCGTTGGGCCCGACGAGCGCGACGACGGCGCCCTCGCCCACCCGGAAGGAGACGTCGCCGAGCAGCGCTCGGCCGTCCGGCAGGTAGTACTCGAGGTGCGCGGCTTCCAGGTATCCCATGGCCAGGCATTGTCCGGGTGCGTCACCGGCCGGGGCAAACCGTTATCGCGGCGCGCTCGCCGCCGGACGTCACTCCACGGGACGGCCGGCGGGGCCGCTCTCCGAGCCGGGTCCGGGCGAGGACACCACCGCGCCCGCCCAGGACAGGGCCTTCCAGCCGTCCGCGAGGGAGCCCTCCAGGACCACCACGCCGGTGTTCTCCAGCGGGTGGTCGGCGGCGAAGTCCACGTCGACGTTGTCCGCGCGGGCGGCGGTCCAGGTGCGGATGGCGGCGCCGTGGCTGAAGAAGGCGACGGTGCCGGCGCCGGTGGCCTCGGCCTCCCGGACGACGGCGTCGTACCGTCCGAGCATCTCGACGCCGTTCTCGCCGCCGGGCATCCGCCGCTCCACCCGCCCGGCCGCCCAGGACAGCGCCGTCTCCATGTAGCGCAGGCCGCGCCCGGTGTACCCGGGCTCCCCCTCCAGCTCGCCGGCGGTGATCTCCCGCAGGCCGTCGCGCACCGGCGCCTCCAGGCCCAGTTTGCGGGCCAGCGGCCGGGCGGTGAGCTGGGTCCGCCGCATGGTGGAGGCGAACAGGGCGTCGATGTCCTCGCCGTGCAGCGCGTCCGGAAGGGCCTCGGCCTGCCGCTCCCCCAGCTCGGTCAGCGCGGGTCCGGGGACACGGGTGTCCAGCACGTCGCGCGCGTTGGACGGGGTCTGCCCGTGGCGGATGAGCAGCAGACGCATCCGGGTTCCTTCCGCTCGGGGCGCTCCGGGAGCCGTGTACCGCCGGGTTCCCTTCTCGGGGGTCCCGTGCACCTTTTTCCGGCGTTTCCCCGGCGTTCCCCCGGCGCGTGCGGCGTGGCTGCCGCGGGAAGCCTCCGTGGGCGGGTACTCGTCGGGAATGACGCGTGACGTGAACACGGGCGGGGGCGCGGGCGCGCCCGGAGGCTGCGGGACGGCCAGGGGGGTGCTGCGGCGCATGCTGGACGTGGACAGGGATGTGTTCGAGGCGGTGGCGACGAGGCACTGGCCGGGCGCGGACAAGGTGCTGCCGAAACTGAGCAGGGCAGCGAACCACGGGGTGCTGTGGTTCGCGGTGGCCGGGGCGATAGCCGCCTCGCGCACCCCGCGGGCCCGCCGGGCAGCCCTGCGCGGGGTCGGTTCGCTGGCCCTGGCCTCGGCCACCATCAACACCGTCGGCAAGTGGTCGGTGCGCCGGGCGCGGCCGGTGCTGGACGTGGTGCCACTGATGCGGCGGCTGGAGAAGCAGCCGCACACCACCTCGTTCCCCTCCGGGCACTCGGCCTCGGCGGCGGCCTTCGCGGCCGGCGTGGCCCTGGAGTCCCCCGGCTGGGGCGCCGTGGTGGCCCCGCTGGCGGGCGCGGTGGCCCTCTCGCGGGTCTACACCGGGGTGCACTACCCCAGTGACGTGCTGGCCGGCGCGGCGCTGGGCGTGGGCGCCGCCTGCACGGCGCGGGCCCTGGTGCCCACCCGCGACCAGGGGAAGCCGCCCGCCCGGCCGCGTGCCGAGGCTCCGGCGCTCACCCACGGCGCGGGCCTGATCATGGTGGTGAACAACGCCTCCGGCAGCTCCGACCGGGCGCTCGCCGTCCGGGACGCGCTGCCGCTGGCGAAGGTCGTCCAGTGCGAGCCGGAGGCCGTGGAGGAGGAACTGGAGCGGGCCGCCTCGCTGGCCGAGGTGCTGGGCGTCTGCGGCGGCGACGGCACGGTCAACACGGCGGCCCGGATCGCCCTGCGCCACGACCTGCCGCTGGCCGTGCTGCCCGGCGGGACGCTCAACCACTTCGCCTACGACCTCGGGGTGGAGGACGTCCGCGCCCTCGCCCGGGCGCTGGAGCGCGGCGACGCGGTCAAGGTCGACGTGGGCATGTTCAGCACCGAGCGGCAGAGCGGCATCTTCCTGAACACCTGCAGCCTGGGGATCTACCCCGAGCTGGTGCGGGAGCGGGAGGTGTGGGCGGGCCGGATCGGGGGCTGGCCGGCCGGGTTGGTGGCGGCGGTGCGGGTGCTGCGCGCCGACCGGCACCCCCTGGTGGCGCACTTCCAGGGCCGCACCCACCCGCTGTGGCTGCTGTTCGCGGGCAACGGCACGTACCACCGGCTGGGCGTGATGTCCGGCCGCCGGATGGACCTGGCCGACGGGCAGCTCGACGTCCGGGTGGTGCACGGCGGCCGGCGGCCCGCGCTGCGGCTGCTCTCGGCCGCCCTGGCGGGTCCGCTGACCCGCTCCCCCGCGCACGCCGCCGTCCAGGTGCCGCACCTGCGCATCGACCGCGTCTCCTCGGGCACGCTGCTGGCCTACGACGGCGAGGTCACCCCGGTCGAGGGCGCGGTGACGCTGCGGAAGCTGCCGCTCGCCCTGACGGTCTACCGTCCGCTCACCTGAACCGGGCCGGCCCGGCCCTACCGACCACGCGCGACCGCATCCTGATACGGGGGTCTCAGGATGCGGTCGCGCGGGATAACGTGGCGCCCGTCGGCAGCCGGACGGCTCGAGGGGCGCAGCATGGGCAGGGTTCAGGAGACCGCGGTCTACACGCACGGGCACGGTGAGGCGGTGCTCCGCTCGCACCGCTGGCGCACGGCCGCCAACTCGGCGGCCCACCTGGTGGGTTCGCTCACCCCGGGGATGCTGGTGCTGGACGTCGGGTGCGGGCCGGGCACGATCACGGCGGACCTGGCGGAGCTGGTGCCGCGGGGCGGGGTGGTCGGGCTGGAGCGCGCCGCGGGGGTGCTGGAGGACGCCCGCGCGGAGGCCGCGCGGCGTGGTCTGGCAAATGTCACGTTCACGGTCGGCGACGTGCACGCGCTGCCCTACCCGGACGGCGTCTTCGACGTGGTCCACGCCCATCAGGTGCTCCAGCACGTGGGCGACCCGGTGGCCGCGCTGCGGGAGATGCGGCGGGTGACCCGGCCCGGCGGCCTGGTGGCGGCCCGGGACTCGGACTACGGGGCGATGAGCTGGACGCCGGCCTCGGCGGAGCTCCACACGTGGCGGGAGGTCTACCGGCGGACGGCCCGCGCCAACGGCGGGGACCCCGACGCGGGGCGCCGTCTGGCGGGCTGGGCGGCCGAGGCGGGGTTCGAGGAGGTCACCGCCTCGTCCTCCGCGTGGGTGTACACGAGTGCGGAGGACCGTGCCTGGTGGGGCGCCCTGTGGGCGGACCGCACCCTGGCACCGGCCTACGCGGACCGGGTGCGGGAGCTGGCACCGGCCGACGCGGACGGGCTGTCCGCGATCTCCGCGGCGTGGCGCGCGTGGGGCACGGGCCCGGACGGGCGGTTCACGGTCCCGCACGGGGAGATCCTGTGCCGCCGCACCGCCTGAGCGGCGGCGGGCCTCACGGGAGCCGCGGCACCTGCCGGGCGCGGGTCGTCACCGGCCTCCGCCCCCGTCGAGGGAGGCGAAGGAGTACGGCGCCCAGGGGCCGGTGAGGTGTACCCGTACGCCCTCGGGCGGGGTCTCGCGGGCCCTGTCGACCGTCTCGACGAACTCCCCGGACTGCCGGCGCGGCACCAGGTAGGCGGCGTCGAGGAGGTTGCGCCCCCAGGCGTTCTCCTCCTCCTCGGTGACCCGCAGGGTGCGGGGCGGGCGCAGCCGGGAGTCCTCGGCTCCGGCCCGTAGCTCCTCGTGCAGACGGGCGGCGAACCGTCCCGCCGCCTCGGCCGCCCGCCCGTGCCCCTCGGGCCGCCCGTGCCCCTCGGGCCGCCCGTGCCCCTCGGGCCGCCCGTGCCCCTCGGGCCGCCCGTGCCCCTCGGGCCGCTCGCGCCGCTCGCCCTGTTCGCGCTGTTCGCCCTGGAGGTAGACCCGCACGCTCCATTCGACGCGGCCGGCCAGCCGGTCCAGGACGGCGCGGATCTCCGCGGCGTGGGTCTCCAGCAGGACGCGCACGGCACTGTCGTCGGGCAGCACGGTGGCGAACCGCAGCGGCAGCGGGGTGGTGACGGTGGTGAGGGCGTCGATCACCTGCTCGTGGGCCCGTGCCGTGGCGGTGAGCCAGGCGGGGTCCTCCATCCGGACCCGCAGCCCTGCCTCGTCGAACTCCTCGGCGGGCACGGTGCTCACCACGGCGACCAGGCCCTGGTGGTGCACGGCCGTGGGCGGGGAGCCGGCCACACCGGCCAGCTGGGCCTGCAGCGCCGCCTCGAACGGGCGGCAGACCGCGTAGACGTACCGCAGTCCGCTCATCTTCTCTCCTGGTCGGCGGGGGTGGGCGGGCCCGGCCGGGGGCCGGCGGGGGTCCGTACCCCAACCCTGCCCGAGCCCGGGCCGCCGCTCCAGTTCCCCCGCCCGGGAGGTCACTCCCGGGCGGCGTCCGGCGGCGGCCCACGGGCTCAGGCGGGCTCGATCTCCTGACGGTCCCCGCGGGTGCCGAGGTCCTCGTCGTGGTCCGCCGCGCGGTCCTCGTCGTGGTCCTCGTCCGCCGACCCGTCGCGGGTGAACATCCTGCGGACCGTCGAGTCCTCCCACCAGGCCGTGGCGGCACCGGCGGTCCGGACGCCCTCGATCAGCAGCCGCCGCCCCTGGTCGGCCAGGTAGGCGCGGGGCTCGTCCCGGCCGACCAGCACGATGGCGACGGCGACCACCAGGGGCAGGGTCCGGGTGCGTCCCACGACGTACCCGGCGGTGGCGGCGAGGCCGATCTCCCAGCGGGTGGCGTTCATCCTGTGCCACCTCCGCCCTGCTGCACGCCGGCGGCGGCCTCGAGCCGGTCGAGCAGTTCGTCCTCGCGCCGGTCGAACTCCTCCTCGTCGATCTCGCCTGATTCCAACTGCTCCTCCAGACTCGCCAGTTCGGCGCGGATGGTGGCGGGGTCGTAGTAGATGCGCTCGGCCTCGCGCATCACCTGGCGGATCACCCAGGCGCTGCCGCGGACCGGTGCGAGCGGCAGCAGCAGCACCTCGGAGAGGAGTCCCACGGCGTCACTCCACGGCCGTGCCGGCGATCTGGCCGGCGCCGTCCGGCGCGTGGTCGGCCGGACCGGGCTCCACGAAGCTGTAGGGCGGCAGCGGCCCGTTGACGCGGAGCTGCACGTGCGGGTTCTGCTCGCGGAACCGCTCCACCGCGCCGAGGAACTCGTCGGCGGTGGCGGTGTCCACCAGGAACGACAGGTTGGTGATCCAGCCCGTGGACTCGGCGCCGGTGGCCACCGCGGCGGCCGTCGGCTCCAGGGCCTGCTGGAGCGCCGCGGCGTCCACGCCCTCGCGGGCCTGCACGGCGGCCACCACGCGCTCGCCGAGCCGCAGCTTGTCGTCGTGGCTGCCGCCGCCGGACTGGCGGTTCGCCTCGGCCAGGGCCCGCAGGTCGGCGTCCTCGGCCATCACCACGTGGAGCACGGCCTGCTCGTCGTGGTTGGCCTTGACGTTGTACTCCGCCCTGCCGTCCAGGGCGCGCAGCCGCTCCGCGTAGTGCCCGGCGCGCTCCGAGAGGACGGAGAGGACCGCGTCGTCGTCGGGGGCGACGTTGCCGAACCGCATCGGCAGCACGCAGCCGCCGGCGCCGGCCTCGGCGAGGATCGTCTGGTGGGCGAGCAGGTCGCGGCGCTTGGGCCGCAGGTCCTCGGGCGCGTCGCCGGCGATCGCGACGAGGTCGCCCTCCTTCAGCAGCCGCACCGGGTTCGGCGGGTCGCCGACGCCGCCCATGCCCTCCGGGAGCGACGGGTGGGACGCCGAGGCGATCCCGTAGACGTAGGTGCTCACTCCTTCTCCTCCTTACGGCGGGCGGACGCCGGTTCCTTGCGCTCCTCGCGTCCCTGGCGGAAGGCGTCGGAGATCGACTCGGCGGCGCCGGAGAGCGCGCCCTTGGTCTTGCCGCGGGCACCGGACTCGGTCATGTCGCCGACCAGGTCGGGCAGCCCCGGGTTCTTGCGCGGGCCGGATTCCAGGTCGAGGCGGTTGCACGCCTCGGCAAAACGCAGGTACGTGTCCACGCTCGCGACGACGACACGTACGTCGATCTTCAGGATCTCGATGCCGACCAGGGAGACGCGGACGAACGCGTCGATCACGAGGCCCCGGTCGAGGACGAGTTCGAGAACGTCGTAGAGGCCGCTGCTGCCGCCTCCACCACCACTCTGCTGTGCCGGTACAACCGTCACGGGTGCTCCTCACTGTGTTCGGGCATGGCCGACCCGCTCATGGCGGGCTCCTGCCCTGTCACGGGAAGTCGGGCGGAACGTCCACAGCCGTGGACCGCCGGGTCAGCGGCGGTTGCTGTCCGAACGTCCGCGTTCGTAGCGCCGGATGCGCTTGTAGCCGGTGAGCATGCCCTCCGGGTCGAGTTCGATCCGGTAGGTCGCCAGGAGGCTCATCGTGTCGGGGACGCGCTCGAGTTCGAGCACCTCCACCTCCAGCGACCAGCCGTCCTCCGTCCTTTCGAAGGACGACACCGACTCGGCGGCCATCCCCGTCAGCTCCTCGAGCTGGGCCCGTGCCTCACGCAGTACCTCGGTGGGGCGCGGACGGCGCTGATCCGGTTCCTTCTTCTCGGTGTTGTCGGTTTCCGTCTTCTGCTTCGGTGTGTTCGTCATGGCCACCTCTGTGAGTGCGGATGACCGGTGACCCTGACGGCAAACCTCCCGATGCACACCGACCGGCCGGGTCTGCGCGACTCCCGTGACGGGACGGGGGACGGCTCTTCACAAGCCGTCCCCCGGGAGCGGGTTGAGGACCCCGGTGGCGAGGACCGGGGCCGGTCTCAGCCGGGGATGCCCTGCTCGGTCAGCAGCCGGGCGGAGGCGACGATCGAGCGCGCGTCGACACCGGCCTCGCGCAGCTGCTCGTCGGGGCTCGCTGAACCCGGCATGGAGCGCACGCCGAGGCGCACCAGCCGGGGCGGCGGGGAGCCGTCCCCGAAGGCCGAGGCGACCGCGTCGCCGATGCCGCCCTCCTCGTGGTGGTCCTCCACGGTCAGCAGGCACCCCGTCTCGTCCGCGGCCCGGCGCAGGGTCTCCTCGTCCACGGGCTTCACCGAGTACAGGTCGATCACCCGCACGGCGATCCCGGCGCCCGCCAGTTCGTCGGCGGCCCGCAGCGCCTCGTGCACGGTGATGCCGGCCGCGACGACGGTGAGCCGGTCGTCCGGCGAGGAGCGCAGCACCTTGCTGCCGCCGACCGGGAACTCCTCGTCGGGCCCGTAGAGCACGGCGCCCTTGCCGCGCGAGGTGCGCAGGTAGCGGATGCCCGTCAGGTCGGCCATGGCGGCGACCAGCCGGGCGGTCTGGTTGGCGTCGCACGGGTACAGCACGGTCGAGTCGTGCACCGCCCGGAACATCGCCAGGTCCTCCAGCCCCATCTGGGAGGGGCCGTCCTGGCCGATGGCGACGCCGGCGTGCGAGCCGACCAGGTTGATGCCGGAGCCGCTGACCGCGGCCATCCGCACGAAGTCGTACGCCCGGCTCAGGAAGGCCGCGAACGACGAGGCGTACGGGACCCAGCCGCGGGCGGCGAGGCCGACCGCGGAGGCCACCATCTGCTGCTCGGCGATGTAGCACTCGAAGAACCGGTCCGGGTGCTCCTTGGCGAAGGCCTCGGCCCGTGTGGAGTCGCTGACCTCGCCGTCCAGGGCGACCACGTCGCCCCGGGCGGTGCCGAGGGCGGCGAGGGCCGCTCCGTAGGCGTCCCGGGTGGCCACCTCCTCGCCCTTGTCCCAGCGCGGCAGCTCGGGCGCTGCGGTGTGCGCGGCGGGGCGGGCGGGGGCGTCCCACGGCGCGCCGACGCGGACGCTCAGGTCGCGTTCGCCGCCCAGTTCGGCGACGGCCGCCTCGGCGTCCTTCAGCGGCTTGCCGTGCAGGCCCTCCTTGTCCTCGGCGGCCCGGACGCCCCGGCCCTTGAGGGTGCGGGCCAGCACCACCGCGGGCTGGCCGACGGTGGAGCTCGCCTCGCCCAGCGCCCGCTCGATCGCCTCCACGTCGTGCCCGTCCACCTCGACGGTGTGCCAGCCGAAGGCCTTGAACCGGCGCGCGTAGGCGTCCAGGTCGTGGCCGTGGCGGGTTTCGCCGCGCTGGCCCAGCCGGTTGACGTCGACGATCACGGTGAGGTTGTCCAGGTGGTCGAAGGACGCCTGTTCGGCGGCCTCCCAGACGGAGCCCTCGGCGAGCTCGCTGTCGCCGCACAGCACCCACACCCGGTAGGGGGCCTTCTCCAGCCGCTTGCCGGAGAGGGCGATGCCCACGCCGACCGGCAGGCCCTGGCCGAGGGAGCCGGTGGCGGTCTCCACCCAGGGCAGGCGGCGGGGCGTGGGGTGGCCCTCCAGGCGGCTGCCGTGCTCGCGGAAGGTCAGCAGCTCCTGGTCGTCGATGGCGCCGGCGGCCTTGTACGCCGCGTAGAGCAGCGGCGAGGCGTGCCCCTTGGAGAGCACGAACCGGTCGTTGCCGGGGTGGCCGGGGTTGGCGAAGTCGTAGCGCAGGTGGCGGGCGAGCAGGACGGCCATCAGGTCGGCCGCGGACATCGAGGAGGTCGGGTGGCCCGACCCGGCGGCCGCGGCGGCGCGCACGCTGTCCACGCGCAGCTGTTGTCCCAGCTCGGCGAGGCGGGCGAGTTCTGCGGGATCGGGAGCTCGGTCGTCGGTGTGCATGAATCCCCTCGGGTCGGGCGTTCCGCGTGACCCAGTCCGCGTCCCCCCGCCCCCGGGACCGAAACGACCGGGCCACCGACGACCCTGCCCCGGCACGGCTGCCGACGGCCGGGGCGGCCGCGGTCGGGGCTACTCCGGAGGGCGCATCCGGAAGTCGTAGGGGGCGGGCAGCGGCTCGTCGGTGCAGGCGGCCCACAGGAGGCTGATCGTCTCCGAGCCCTCCCGCAGGTCGGCGACCTCGAACCGTTCCTCGAAGACGGCGCGGGCGGCCTCCTTCCGGCCCTCGGCGAGGAGCAGCTCCACCTCCAGCAGCCGGAACCGTCCGCGCTGCCGTGCCGCCGCGGGGAGCCGCTCCCACACCTGACGGGCGGCGGCCGCCCGGCCCACCCCGAGCAGCGCCTCGATCGCCTCCCGGCCGAGGGCGGCGAGGGCGGTCTCCCAGCGGCCCGGGGTCCCGCTCTCCCCGGCCGTGCGGCAGAGGGCGTCGAACGCCTCGGCGTACCGGTCCGCGGCCCGCTCGGGGTGGTCCTCCTCCTGGTCGGCGACCGCCGTGCAGCGCAGGAACGCCCAGTGCCCCGGCTCCAGCTTCAGGCCCCGCTCCCAGCTGCGGACCGCCTGGGCGCGGTCGCCGGCGTGCCACTGGGCGAGGCCCAGGTGGTACTCGGCGGTGGCGGTGGCGGCCGCGGTCTCCAGCATGTCCCGCCAGTGCGGCGCGACCAGCGTGGTGTGCGGGGGTCCCGCCTGCGGGTCCTCCTCGGGCAGCGCGCCGTGCCGCAGCAGCTCCAGCCAGGGCCGTTGCTCCTCCCCCAGCGTCTCGGGGCCGAACGGGGTGCCGGGCAGCGGGAAGCCTCCGCGCGTCACCTCCAGCGCGCCCCAGCCGGAGCCGGTGGCCAGCCGCTCGCCCGGCTCCGTGTCGGCGCTCGGCGCCCACGCGGCATAGGCGGCCTCGACCCGGGCGCGGGGCAGCGCCGCCTCCAGGCGTTCCTCCGCGGCTCCGAGGGCCGCCGTCCAGTCGTCGCCGTCCGCCGCGGCCGGATCGACCTCCAGGGGGCCGTAGGCCTCCAGCCAGGAGACCTCGCTCCCGGCGTCCAGCTTGACGTGCTCCAGCTGGGTGCGGGCGAGCCCGGCCTGGATCTCGCAGTAGCCGCCGGTGCCGGGCTCGGTCAGCCACTCCTGCCAGCGCCGCCCGCCGGGGCCGCTGCCCCAGACGAACAGCTTGCGGCCGCGGAGCACGTCGGTGGACGTCTGCACCAGGCCCGCCCCCGTGTCGTCGAGGGCGGCGATCCACCGGCGGCGCCCGTCCGGGACGTCGTAGAAGTAGTCGGCCGGGTGGACGCTCCCGAGCGGCCGGGTCAGGTCCACGCCCTCGTGGGCCGGCACGCCCACCCGCCGCAGCCTGCGGTGGTAGCCGAAGTGCCAGGCCGACGCGGCGGGCGCGAGCACCCGGCGCTCCTCGGGCACCGCGATGTTCGACCACCAGTAGGCGGGCACGGGACGCTCGTGCGGGTTGCGGATCCGCACGCCCACGTACAGGAAGTCGGAGCCGTCCGGCAGCCACAGGTCCACCTGGAACGGCAGGTCCCGCAGGCGTTCCCACTCCCACAGCCGGAGCATCACGCCGCCGTCCGGGGCGGTCACCCGGGCGGCGTGCACCGGGGAGCAGGAGAGCGCGGTGTGCCCCGTCGCGCCGATGTTCCACTCGACGCCGCCGGAGTACCAGGCGCCGTTCAGCGCGAAGCAGGCGGGCTGGAACACCGGGTTCACGTAGAGCAGTTCGCGCCCGCTCGGCTTGTGCGTGAGCGAGGCGATCCGTCCGCCGAGGCCCGGCAGCACGGTCGCCCGCAGCCGGTCGTTCTCCACCACGATCGCGTCCACCGGCCGGGGCGCGCGGCGCCGGTCGTAGCCGTCGCGGACGCGCTCGGGGAGCAGCCCGGTGAGCGGGGCGTACCCCATCTGCCGGGCCATGTCGCGCGGCAGGCCCTCGCGGTCCCGCTCGTCGACCTGGTGGACCTCGTCCAGCGGCTTCAGCGGCGGCAGGGGGTTGTCGGGGCCCAACTCGGCGGCGGGCAGCGTCAGCACCTCACGGCGGATGGTCGTCACCCGACCATGGAAGCGGCCGGACGGCGTTCGCGCCAGAGGTCCGTCGGGTCAGGTCGGTCGGGTCGGGTTCCGTCGGGTCGGGCCCGTCGGGTCGGTTCCGTCGGGCCGGCGCGGGACCATCTCCGCGGTGACCGCCCAGCGTTCGTGGTCGCGCCAGGCCCCGTCGACGAACAGCATGCGCGGGGAGAGGCCCTCCCTGGCGAACCCGGCGCGGCGGGCGAGCGCGAGGGAACGGGCGTTGTCCGGCTGGACGTTGATCTCCAGCCGGTGCAGGTTCAGCGGCGGCGCGAACGCGTACCGGACGAGGGCGTCCAGCGCCTCGGTCATCAGTCCGCGGCCGGCGGCGTGCGCGAACGCGCCGTACCCGAGGGCGCCGCTGCGGAAGGCGCCGTGGACGATGTTGTTGATGTTCACGTAGCCGGCGACGGCACCGCCGTCGGTCCGGTCGCAGATCAGGAAGCCCTCCTTGTCGGGGCTCTCGATGAGGCGCTTCGCGTACGCCCGGTACGTGGCGGGGGTGTCCGGCGGGAACAGCCACGGGTGGTGCAGTTCCCGGCTCTCGCGCGCCCGGGCGGTGAACTCCGCCTCGTCGGCGAGCGTGAAGTGCCGCAACCCGATCCTGTCCGTCCTGGCCAGGTAGGACCTCTCATCCATGAAGATCACCTTACCGGCGCGCCCCGCCGGCGGCCCGCCCCGCCGGGCCGGTTCGGGCCGGGGCGGCGCGGGCCGGGCTGCTACAGGAGGGCGGGGGTGTCGAGGGTGAGGGTGCGGGCGGCGGTGTCGAGTTCGGCGGCGACGCCGAAGGGGATGGTGAGGGCGCCGGGGTCGTGGCCGAAGCCGAACTCCTCGGCGACCGGGACCCCGAGTCCTCCCAGCCGGTCGGTGAAGAGTTCCCGCAGCCCCTCGTAGGGCCCGCACTTGTGCCAGGAGCCGAGCACGACGCCGGCGACCCCGTCGAGCCACCCGGCCCGCAGGAGCTGGGTGAGGATCCGGTCGAGCCGGTACCGCTCCTCGTCGACGTCCTCGAGCATCAGCAGTCCGCCCCGCGCCCCGGGCCGCGCGTGCGGGGTGCCCAGGTCCGCGGCGAGCAGGCTGACGCAGCCGCCGAGGGTGACGCCCCTGGCCCGCCCCGGGACGAGGGCGCCGCCCGAGCCCTGGATCACCCGCGTCGACTCCGGCTCGAACAGCGTGGCGCGCAGGTGCTCCCTGGCCTGCTCGTTCTTCAGGAAGTCGATCGCCCCGGCCATCGGTCCGTGCAGGGTGACCAGGCCCATGCGGGTCGCGAACGCCTCGTGGAGCGCGGTGATGTCGCTGAACCCGACGAACACCTTGGGTCCGGCCGCGCGCAGGGCGGACCAGTCGAGGAGGTCGACCATCCGCTGGACGCCGTACCCGCCGCGGGCGCAGATCACCGCGTCCACCGCGGGGTCGCACCAGGCGGCCTGGAGGTCGGCGGCGCGGTCGGCGTCGGTGGCGGCCAGGTATTCGAACCGCGGGTCGCGGCCGAGCACATGGGGCATCACCACCGGGTCCAGGCCCCAGCCGCGCAGCAACGACAGCCCGGCCTCGACCCGTTCCTCGGGCACCGGGCCGCTGGGCGCCACGACGGCCACCCGGGCACCCGGCGCCAGCCGCTCGGGCCTGGTCAGCTCCCGCACGGACCTCTCCCCCGCTTCCTGAGTCACTTCCGGAGTTCCAGCACCGGAACACCCGGCGCCTCGAAGCCGAACACCTGGGCGTAGAGGGAGAGTTCGGCCTCCAGTGCCCGGATCATGGTGTCCGCGCGCCGGAAACCGTGGCCTTCGCCCTCGAAGGCGAGGTAGGCGTGCGGCACGCCCCGGCCGGAGGCCCGGACGCCCTCGAGGAACCGCTCGCTCGCCGCGGGCGGGCAGATCGGGTCCTCCAGCCCCTGGAGCAGCAGGAACGGCACCTCGATCCGCTCCGGGCTCTCGCTCGGCGAGCGTTCCCGGTACCGCTCGGGCACCTCGGCCAGCGGCCCGACCAGCGACTCCAGGTAGCGGGACTCGAAGTCGTGGGTCTCCCCGGAGGCGAAGGCGGTCAGGTCGAGCACCGGGTAGATGATGGTGCCGCAGGCGTAGACGTCGGTGAAGGCCAGCGAGGCCGCGGTCGTCCAGCCGCCGGCGCTGCCGCCGCGCACCGCCAGGCGGCCGCGGTCGGCGATGCCCTCGTCGGCCAGGGCGAGGGCGACGGCCGCGCAGTCCTCGACGTCGACCACGCCCCACTGCTCGCGCAGCCGGTTGCGGTAGGCGCGGCCGTAGCCGGTGGAGCCGCCGTAGTTGACCTCGACGACGCCGATGCCGCGCGAGGTGAAGTAGGCGATCTCCAGGTCGAGGACCATCGGCACCCGGCTGGTGGGCCCGCCGTGCGCCCAGATCACGTAGGGCGGCAGCTCGCCGTCCGGGCCGGTCGCCTCGGGGTGGTGCGGCGGGTACACGTGGGCGTGCACCTCCCGGCCGTCGGCGGCGGTGAAGACCCGCGCCTCGGGTTCCGGCAGGTAGGCCGGGTCGACGGTGTCCCGGTGGGCGGAGCCGATCACCCGGGCGCTGCCCAGGCGGGTGTCGAGTTCGACCACCTCGACGGAGCGCCTGGGGCCGGCGCCGACCGAGACGACCCGGTCGCCGTGGACGGCCAGCGCGCCGGCGAACTCGGTCCAGGGGCCGGCGGCGTCCACCACCTCGCAGCTCTCGAGGTCGAGGACGCCGAGCTTCTGGGCGCCGAGCCCGTGCAGGACGGCGACCAGGCCGCAGTCGAGCGGCGCGAACCAGCGGCTGCCGGGCGTCCACAGCGGGCCGCCGAACTCCTCCTCGCGGGGGCAGAGCGGCTCGCCGTCCCGGTAGAGGTTCCACCAGCCGTCGCGGTCGCTGCTCCAGATCAGGCGGCCGTCGCCGGTCCACTCGACCTGGGCGACGGACTCCTCCGGGCCGCCGGCCAGGGTGCGCGGCGTGCCGAGGACGCCGTCGCCGGTGATGTCGGCGACCAGCAGTTCGGTGCCGTCCCACGGCATCCGCGGGTGGTCCCAGGCGATCCAGGCGGCCCGGGTGCCGTCCGGGGAGACCCGGGCGCCGGTGACGAAGTGGTGGTCGGGGCGGGAGAGTTCCCGCAGGGCGGCGCGGTCCTCGGCGGCGCTGCCGTCCAGCGGCACGGCCACGTGCAGCCGGCGCAGGTCGGAGGGGCCGTCGCCG
Organism: Streptomyces sp. NPDC047130; assembly: GCF_040643475.1. NCBI lineage: Bacteria > Bacillati > Actinomycetota > Actinomycetes > Kitasatosporales > Streptomycetaceae > Streptomyces > Streptomyces sp. NPDC047130. The sequence goes on from NZ_JBEYUK010000010.1 coordinate 42,545, forward strand.
GTGAACTCCTCCAGCACGCACCACACCTCGGCCCGGCCGTCCCGGCCGTCGCGCACCTCGGGCTCGGCCCAGCGCAGGCCGCCGCCGACCGCGGAGACCGGCGTGAGCGGCTGCGGCTCGCCACCGGTCTCCGGCTCGTAGCGGTAGAGCCGCTGGTCCGCGAAGTTCACGAAGACGATCACCGGCCGGCCGTCGCGGACCGTGCCGGTCCACGGGCGGCCGCCGTACTCCATGACCCGGCTGCGCACGTTCCACGGCGGGGGCAGCACCGATTCCTCGGCGCCGTCGGCGCGGCGGCGCACCAGGGCGCGGCGGCCCTGTTCGGCGGGCCGCGGCTCGGTCCACCAGACCTCGTCACCGACGAAGCCCGGGTACTGCGGGGCGCCGTCGTGGTCGGCGGCGAGCGCCGCCCCGATCGGCGAGGGCCACGTCCCGTAGGCCAGTTTCCGCACCTTGTCCCCCATCTCTGTCAGGCCGTCCGCAGGAAACGGTCCAGCACGCGGACGCCGAAGTGAAGACCCTCGACGGGAACCCGCTCGTCCACGCCGTGGAAGAGCGCCTGGTAGGCGAAGCCCTCGGGCAGCCAGACGGGGGCGAACCCGTAGCCGGTGACGCCGAGCCGGGCGAACTGCTTGGCGTCGGTGCCGCCCGACATGCAGTACGGCACGGTCCGCGCCCCGGGGTCGAACTCCTCGACGGCGGTGCGCAGCTTGGCGAAGGTCGGGGAGTCCACCGGGGCCTGCAGGGCCTGCTCGCGGTGGTAGTACTCCCAGTCGACGTCGGGGCCGGTCAGTTCGTCGAGGGTGCGCTCGAAGTCGTCCTCGCCGCCCGGCAGGAAGCGCCCGTCGACGTGGGCGCCGGCCTCGCCGGGGATCACGTTGACCTTGTAGCCGGCGTCCAGCATGGTCGGGTTGGTGCTGTTGCGCAGGGTCGGCTCGACCAGGGCGGCGGCGGGGCCGATCTTCACCAGCAGTTCGTCGACCTGGTCGGAGTCGGTGAGGTCGTACCGGGAGGCGTCGATGCCGTAGAGCCCGGCCAGTTCGGTGACGGCCGCGCGCACGGTCGGGGTGAGGTGCAGCGGCCAGTCGTGCTCGCCGAGCCGGGTGACGGCGGCGGTGAGGCGGGTGACGGCGTTGGAGCGGTTGACCTTGGAGCCGTGGCCGGCGCGCCCGTGGGCGGTCAGCTTGAGCCAGCCGGTGCCGCGCTCGCCGGCGCCGATGGGGTAGATCCGGCCGCCGGATCCGTCGTGGAAGGTGTAGGCGCCGGACTCGCTGACGCCCTCGGTGCAGCCCTCGAACAGCGCGGCGTGCTGGTCGACGAGGAAGCCGGAGCCGTCGACCGCGCTGTCCTCCTCGTCGGCGGTGAAGGCGATGACGATGTCGCGGCGGGGTCGGACGCCCTCGCGGGCCCAGGAGCGGATCACCGAGAGGATCATCGCGTCCATGTTCTTCATGTCCACGGCGCCGCGGCCCCAGAGCACGCCGTCGCGGATCTCCCCGGAGAAGGGGTGCACGGTCCACTCGTCGGCCTCGGCGGGCACGACGTCGAGGTGGCCGTGGACCAGGAGCGCGTCGGCTGAGGGGTCGGTGCCCTCGAGGCGCGCGACCACGTTGGTGCGTCCCTCGGTGCGCTCCAGGAGGGTGGGTTCGAGGCCCGCCTCGGCGAGCCGGGCCGCCGCGTACTCGGCGGCGGGGCGCTCGCGGCAGTCGCCGCCGCCCCGGTTGGTGGTGTCGATGCGGATCAGGTCGGACGCGAAGGTCACGACCTCCTCGAGGGCCTGCTGGTCAGCCATACGTTTCCTCCACCGCGGCCGAGACGATCGTGGTGACCGCCTTGAAGGTGCGGATTGCGTCGTACATCGTTGCTTCGGTGTAGGCGACCTTGCGCTCTCCGACACGGCCCACGCCCGGGACGACGGTCGCCGCGTCGGCCAGGTGTTCCGCGTCGAACTCCACCGCGACGGTGTGCGGTCCCGCCTGCACCGGCTCGTGACGGACGGCCAGGGACACCGCCTCCTCGGCGGCGGCCCGGATGTCCGCGTGGGTGCGGGCAGGCGTGCGGCACACCGCCGCGTAGCGCGAGACGTGGTCCTTCACCGCGACCTTCCGCGCCTCGGGCGCGTACCCGAGGGCGTCGTCACAGGCCACGTCGTCGCCGGTCACCAGGATGACCGGTACCCCGTACTCGGCCACCACATGGGCGTTGAGCAGGCCTTCGCTCGCCCGGACGTCGTTCAGCCAGACGCCGGTGAGCTGGTTGGCGAGGTAGGTGTGGGCGAGGACGCCCTCCATGCCGGCCCCGCCGTGGTACCCGATGAAGGCGATGCCGTCGACGTCCCCGTGCTGGACGCCCTCGACCATGGAGAGGGCCTTGTGTCGGCCGGTGAGCATCTCGACGCGGTCGTCGAGCTGCTCGAGCAGCAGGTTGCGCATGCTCCAGTGGGCCTCGTTCACCAGGACCTGGTCGGCGCCGCCGTCGAAGAAGCCGAGAGCCGCGGCCTGCACGTCGGAGGTGAACATGGGGCGGCAGCGTTCCCACTGGGGAGTGCCCGGTAGCACGTCGGCCGGCCAGGTGACACCGGTCGCGCCCTCCATGTCGGCGCTGATGAGGATCTTCACCCGTCGCTCCGTTTCTGCCGGTCACACGCACGCATGGGACGTGAGTCTAGACGCAGGGTCCGGCGGGGCGATCTTCCCCCGGCGCCGGGAACGGCGCCGGGGCGTGACCGGGCGGTGCGGGCGGGCCGGGGCGCGGTGCGGGCGGGCCGGGGCGCCGTGCGGCCCGGCCCGGTCCGGCGCCGGTTCAGTCCTGGTGGCCGAGCTGCAGGTCCCGCTCGGTGCGGCCGCCCCCGGCCACCTGGAGCACGGTGGCGACCGGCGGGTAGCCCGCGGCGATCACCGTGTACTCGCCCGAGGACAGGTCGACGAAGCGGAAGGTGCCGTCGGACCCGGTCGTGAGGGTGTCCACCACGTTCCCGGCGGCGTCGAGCAGGGTCACCCGGGCGTCCTCGACGGGCCGCCCGCCGCCGCCCCGGACCACGCCGCGCAGCACCGCGCCGCCCGCGAGTTCGATGTCCTGCCGGGTCTCCCGCGAGGCCTGTACGGTCACCGGCAGCGCGGTGGGCCGGTAGGCGTGGGCGCTGGCGGCCAGGGTGTACTCGCCGGCCACCAGGTCGCTGATCACGTAGCCGCCGTCGTAGCCGCTGCGGGAGGCGGAGACCACCTCGCCGTGGACGTTGGTGAGGGTGACGGTGGCGTCCCGCACCGGCGTCCCGTCGGCGGTGGTGACGGTCCCGGCGAGGCGTCCGGCGCCGCCGAGGACCACGTCCATCTCGACCGGCCGCTCCCCGACGGTGACCTGCACGGCCTGCGGCTGGTGCCCGCCCGCGGCGGCGATCAGCACGTAGGAGCCGGGGCCCGGGGTGGCCAGCGCGTACCGGCCGTCCTCGCCGCTGGCGCCGCGGCCGACCTGCTGCCCGACGCCGTCGATCAGGGTGAGCGCGGCCCGCGGCACCACCGTCCCGTCGGCGTGCCGGACCGCGCCGCAGACGGCGATGCCGCCGCCGTAGGGGGCCCTGGCGCTCGGCACCGAGGCGGTCACCTCGACGGTGAACGGCGCGGAGGCCGTGTACGGGGCGGCGGCTCCGGCCGGGGCGGTCGCCGGCTGGTGCCCGGCGTCCTGGGGGTCTGCGGCGGGGACGTTCTGGGACACCAGGGGTTTCTCCTTGAGGAAGAAGGCGATGATCAGGCCGAGCACGAGGACCGGCACCAGGTAGAGGAAGATCCGCGGCATGGCCTCCGCGTAGGCGGCGATGTACGCGTCGCGCTGCGGCGCGGGCAGCGAGTGCACCAGCTCCGGGCTGACGGACTCGGCGTGCGGGGCGGCGGCCGTGCCGCCGGGCAGGCCGGGCAGCCGGTCGGCGAGGGCGTCGGTGAGGCGGTCGGCGAACAGGGTGCCGAAGACGGCGGCGCCGACGCTGCCGCCGATCTGCCGGAAGTAGTTGTTGGCGCTGGTGGCGGTGCCCAGGTCGGCGGGGCGCACCGAGTTCTGCACGGCGAGCACCAGGACCGGCATCACCAGGCCGATGCCGGTGCCCAGGACGAACATCCAGACGCTGTAGGTGACCCGTCCGGTCCCCATCTCCAGCAGGGACAGCAGCCACATGCCGACGGCGGAGAGCGCGCCGCCGAGGATCGGGTAGATCCGGTAGCGGCCGGTGCGGCTGATGAGCTGCCCGGAGACGATCGACGCGCCGACCACCCCGCCCATCATGGGCAGCATCAGCAGGCCCGACTCGGTGGCGGTGGCCCCGTCGACCATCTGGAGGTAGCTGGGCAGGTAGCTGGCCGCGCCGAACAGCGCGATGCCGACCACCAGCCCGACCAGGGCGGTGACGTTGAAGACGGAGTCCCGGAAGAGCCGCAGCGGGATGAGCGGTTCGGCCGCGAACCGCTCGGCGACCACGAAGAGGGCGGAGCAGAGCACGGCCCCGGCGGCCAGCCCGAGGACGGTGCGCGAGCCCCAGGCGTACTCGGTGCCGCCCCAGCTCGTCAGCAGCACCAGGCAGGTGGAGGCGGCGGCGAGCAGCAGGGTGCCGAGGACGTCGAGCCGGGGGCGGACGGCGGGCTTGGGCAGCTTCAGCACGGCGGCCACCACCACCAGCGTGACCAGGCCGAACGGGACGTTGAAATAGAAGCACCAGCGCCACGAGTGGTGATCGCTGAAGTATCCGCCGAGCAGCGGTCCGGCCACCGAGGCCAGGCCGAAGGAGGCGCCGACGAGGCCCATGTAGCGGCCGCGCTCGCGGGACGGGACGATGTCCGCGATGATCGCCTGCACGCCGATCATCAGGCCGCCCGCGCCGATCCCCTGCACCGCGCGGAAGGCGATCAGCTGGTCCATGGTCTCCGCCCGCCCGCAGGCCGCGGAGCCGATGACGAAGACCACGATCGAGAAGAGGAAGACGCCCTTGCGGCCGAAGAGGTCGCCCAGCTTGCCGTAGACCGGGAGCACCACGGTGGAGGTCAGCAGGTAGGCGGTGATGGCCCAGGACATCTTGTCCATGCCCTGCAGGTCGCCGACGATCTTCGGCAGGGCGGTGGCGACGATCATCTGCTCCAGCGCGGCGAGCAGCAGCGCCAGCATCAGACCGCCGAAGACCAGCCGGACGCCCCGCGGGGTGAGCCGCGGGGCGTCCTCGGCGGCCGGCCGGGCCGCGGGGAGCGGGACGGTGTCCTCGCCGTCCGGCGCCGTCCCCCCGGCCCCGTCGCGCGGCCCGGCCTCGTCCCGCAGCAGTGCGGTCCCGCCCGTCACGCCCACTTGCCCTCCCGTTCGTCGCACGTCACCAGGCGAACGGCAGTGAAGGAATCCGGTTACGCAAGTCACTCGAACCGGTGAGGCCAACGGGGCTTCCGCAGGCGGCTGTTGACCTTTCGGCCCGCTCGGGTCACTCCACCTCGGAGGCGAGCCGCGCGAGCACGGCGTCGTAGATCCGCGCCAGGCCCTTGGGGGCGAAGGTCCTCTCGAAGAAGCCGCCGATCCCGCCGGCGCCGTTCCAGACGCTGGTGACGACGACCCGCGCGCGGTCCTCGCCGGCCGGGGTGACCCGCCAGGTGGTCACCATCGAGGAGTTGCGGTCCTTCTCGGTCAGCTCGCCGGCGGTCGGCTCGGTCACCTCCAGCAGGCAGTCCCGCACCCGCTTCTCGGTGGCCTGGAGCCGCCAGTGCACCAGGGTGCCCGCGCCCTTGCCGCCCTCCCGCACCTCGTACTCGCTGAACTGCTCGGGCAGCAGCCGCGCCCGCGTGCCCTCGTAGTCCGCGAGGGCGGCGTACACCCGCTGCGCGTTCGCCGCGACGACCCGCTCGGTCGTGGCCTCCACCTGCGCCATGTGCTTCCTCCAGCTCGTGATCCGGCCGATCCGGCGCCAGCAAACCACCCCGGCCCACGGCGGCCAAATCGACGGACCGGGCGGGCCCCGATGTGCGGTCCGCACGATCAAGGGAACACGTGTTCTATTATCGCTGTTCGCAACGACCGACAAGCGAGGCCTGCATGCGCTGGGACAACCTCACGCCGGAGTCCGGGCGGACGGACCCCGCCCTGTTCGGGGCGGACTCGGTGACCACCCGCACCTTCGACACCCCCGAGTTCCGTGGCATCACCTTCCACGAGATCCGGGCGCGCTCCATCGTCAACCGGGTGCCGGGCGCCTCCCGGATGCCGTTCGAATGGACGGTGAACCCCTACCGCGGCTGCACCCACGCCTGCGTCTACTGCTTCGCCCGCAAGACGCACGGCTACCTGGACCTGGACACCGGCATCGGCTTCGACTCGCAGATCGTCGTCAAGCTGAACGCGCCCGAGCTGCTGCGCGCCCGGCTGGCCTCCCGGAACTGGCACGGCGAGCACATCGCCATGGGCACCAACGTGGACTGCTACCAGCGCGCGGAGGGCCGTTACCGCCTGATGCCGGGGATCATCGAGGCCCTGCGCGACCACGCGAACCCGTTCTCGATCCTGACCAAGGGCACGCTCGTCCTGCGCGACCTGGAGCTGCTGGAGCAGGCGGCCGAGGTCACCGACGTGGGCGTCAACGTCTCCGTGGGTTTCGTCGACCGCGAGCTGTGGCGCACGGTGGAGCCGGGCACCCCGGCGCCGGAACGCCGCCTGGACGTGGTCCGCACCCTCACCGAGCACGGCATCGGCTGCGGGGTCCTGATGGCGCCGGTGATCCCCTTCCTCGGCGACCGGCCCGAGCAGCTGCGCGCCACCGTGCGGGCGATCGCGGAGGCGGGCGCCACCTCGGTCACCCCGCTGGTCCTGCACCTGCGGCCGGGGGCCCGCGAGTGGTACATGGCCTGGCTGGCCGAGCACCATCCGGAGCTGGTGGGCCGGTACGAGCGGATGTACGCCGGCGGGGCCTACGCGCCGACCTGGTACCAGCGCCGGATCACCGGCCAGGTCCACGAGCTGGCCCGCGAGTACGGCATCGGGCCGCAGGGCGGGGCGGCCCGCCGCCGGATCCGGAGTTCGCGTCCCGCCGCGGACCCCGCCCCGGCCGCCGGGGGCCCGGCCGCCGGGGGCCCGGTGCAGCTGTCGCTGCTCTGACCGCGCACGCCCGGGCGCCGCGCCGACTGCCCCGCCCGGCGGCACCGGTGCTACCCGAACGGGTCAACTCCACCCGAAACACCTCCTTCCTCCCCGTCCCGGACGGCACGATGCGCCCTGGACCGTGGCACGCACGGCCGCCGACCCCGGGGAGACTGATGAAGAAACGCGCCGCCGCCGCCCTCTGCGGCTCCGCCGTCGCGCTGGCCTCGGCCCTGACCGCCGTACCCCCCGCCCAGGCCGTCCCCGGGCCCGCCCCGCTGGGCGCGGCCGGGCCGGCCTGGAAGAAGTGCGGCACCGAGGAGGCCCCCACGCTGCAGTGCGCCGACGTCCAGGTGCCGCTGAACCACGCCGACCCCGGCGGCCGGAAGATCACCGTGGCCCTCGCGCGCGTCCCGCACACCGCGGGGAAGTCGCTCGGTCCGCTGCTGGTCAACCCCGGCGGTCCCGGCGGCAGCGGGGTGGACCTCGCCGGCTTCGTCGCCTCCGGGCTCCCGAAGTCCGTCGCGTCCCGTTACGACGTCATCGGCTTCGACCCCCGGGGCGTCGGGAGGTCCCGGCCCGCCCTGAACTGCCTCCCCGGCTACTTCGACCCGGTCCGCCCGGACCCGGTCCCCTCCACCTCGGCCCTGGAGCGGACCAACCTCGAGCGGGCCCGGGCCTTCGCCGCCGCCTGCCGGACCCAGCACGGCGACGTCCTGCCGTACATGGACACGGTCAGCGCCGCGAAGGACCTGGAGTGGATCCGGCGCGCGGTGGGCGCCCGGAAGATCAACTACCTGGGCTACTCCTACGGCACCTACCTGGGCGCGGTCTACGCCAAGCTGCACCCGGACCGGGTGCGGCGGATGGTGCTCGACTCGGTGGTCGACCCCGCCGGCGTCTGGTACGAGAACAACCTCCAGCAGGACGTCGCCTTCGAGGAACGCCACCGGGCGTTCACCGCCTGGGTCGCCCGGCACGACAAGGTCTACGGGCTGGGCACCGACGCCGCCGGGGTGGAGGCGGCCTGGTACCGGATGCGGGCCGCGGTCGCCGCGAGGCCGGCCCAGGACGTGGTCGGCCCGGCCGAGCTGGAGGACCTGTTCCTCCCCGGCGGCTACCACAACGGCTACTGGCCGCTGCTGGCCCGGGTGTTCTCCGCCTACGCGGTGAAGGGCGAGGAGGCGCCCCTGGTCGAGGCCTACCGCGCGGTGGGCGCGGTGGACGCCGCCGGGCACAACGGCTACAGCGTCTACACGTCCGTGATGTGCCGGGACGCGCCCTGGCCGCGTGACTGGGCGCGGTGGCGCTCCGACAACGACGCGGTGCACAGGAAGGCGCGCTTCATGACCTGGAGCAACGCCTGGTACAACGCGCCGTGCGCCTTCTGGCCGGTGAAGGGCCTGAAGCCGGTGGACGTCCGCAACGACAAGCTGCCGCCGGTGCTGATCCTGCAGTCGACGGGTGACGCCGCGACGCCGTACGCGGGCGCGGTCCGCACCCACCGGCTGCTGCGGAGGTCTTCGCTGGTGGTGGAGGAGGGCGGCGGCAACCACGGCGTCTCGCTGGCGGGCAACGCGTGCCTCGACCGCCACCTCGCCGCGTACCTCGCCGACGGCACGGTCCCCCGGCGCACCGCCGGCGAGGCCGACGCCACCTGCCCGACGCTTCCCGACCCGAAGCCCGCCGCGGACTCCACCCGCCGGTTCACGCCGTCCCACCCCTGGCCGCTGCCGCGCCGCTGAGCGCCGCCGGCCGCCCCGCACGGGCGTCGCACACACCGCGGCGCCCGTGCCGCCGGGCCGGGCCGCGCCGCCGGGCCGGGCCGGGCCGCCGGGCCGCGCGGAGGCGCTTGACCCTCACGTGACGTGATGGCGCATCGTCAGGGGCGTGGAGGAGCACATGACCGTGGGACGGGTCGCCGAACTGGCCGGCGTGACCGTCCGCACGCTGCATCACTACGACGAGATCGGCCTCGTCCGCCCGTCCGCGCGCACCACGTCCGGGTACCGGGCGTACGCGGCGGCCGACGTGGAGCGGCTGCGGGAGGTGCTCGCCTACCGACGGCTGGGCTTCGGGCTGCGGGAGATCGCGGACCTGGTCGACGACCCGGCCACCGACACGGTCGCGCGCCTGCGCCGGCTGCGCGGCCTGCTGCTGGAGCAGCGGGACCGCGCGGCCGCCATGGTGACGGCCATCGACAGGGAACTGGAGGCACGGGCCATGGGGATCAGGACCACGCCGCAGGAGCAGCTGCAGGTGTTCGGCGCGCAGCTCTACGAGGCCATCGGGTCCGCCTACCCGGCGACGCGGCACACCGAGCCGCGCATCGCCGCGCGGGTCTGGGAGGCCCTCGGGGACGCGCGGACGGTGCTCAACGTCGGCGCGGGCACCGGTTCGTACGAGCCGTTGGACCGCGAGGTGGTCGCGGTGGAGCCGTCGGCGGTGATGCGGGCGCAGCGCCCCGCGGACGCGGCGCCGTGCGTGGCGGCCACCGCCGAGAACCTGCCGTTCGCGGACGGTTCCTTCGACGCGGCGATGGCCTTCAGCACGGTCCACCACTGGCACGATCCGGTGGCCGGCCTGCGGGAGATGCGGCGGGTGGCACGCCGGGTGGTGGTGTTCACGCACGACGCCAGTGACGCCGGCTGGCTGCACCGGTTCTGGCTGACCCGCGACTACCTGCCCGAGGTGGCCCGTCTCGTCGTCGGCCGGCCGGCGGTGGACGAGCTGGCGGGCGTGATCGGGGCCCGGATGGAGCCGGTGCTGGTCCCCTGGGACTGCGCCGACGGTTTCTTCGAGGCGTACTGGCGGCGGCCGGAGGCGTACCTGGAGGAGCACGTCCGCCGCGCGGTGTCGGTGTGGACCAGGGTCGGGCCGGAGGCCGAGCGGCGGGCGGTGGACCGTCTGGGCGAGGACCTGGCCTCGGGCCGGTGGGCCGAGCGCAACCGCGACCTCGCCGGTCTCGACGCGGCGGAGCTCGGGCTCCGTCTGCTGGTGGCCTGAGCCGCCCCGGAATCGGGGTGGCCGGGCGCGCAGGAGCCTGCATGATGGCCCGGTGATCAGAGAGATGCATGATGGCCCGGTGATCAGAGAGATGACGGTCGCGGACTGCCCGGGCGTCGCCGAGGTCCGCACCGCCGGATGGCGGCACGCCTACCGCGGGCTGATGCCGCAGGCCTACCTGGACCGGATGGACCCCGTCGCCGCGGCGGAGCGCCACCGCGAGCTCCTGGAGGGGGCCGGCCCCGGCGTCGTCAACCTCGTCGCCGAGCGGGAGGGCCGGGTCGTCGGCTGGGCCTGCCTCGGTCCGCACCGCGGGGACGAGGCCGGCTGGGAGCTGTACACCCTGTACGTGGACCCCGTCCACCACCGTGCGGGGCTCGGCGGCGCCCTGCTCCTCGGCTGCCTGCCCGCCGAGGGTGACACCTACCTGTGGGTGGTGCGGGACAACACGCCGGCCCGGCTCTTCTACGAGCGGCACGGCTTCGCTCCCGACGGCGCCGAGGAGCCCTTCACCGTGGACGGCGTGGACGTCCCCGAGGTCCGCTACGTGCGCCCGGCTCCCTCGGCCGGCCCGCCCGCCCCGGCTCCGGCCGCGTCGGCGGCCTCCTCGCCGCCCTCCGCCTGAAGGGCCCGGAGCGCGGCCCGCGCGGCGGCGGCCAGCTCCGGGCGTCCTGAGTCCCGGGCGCGCCCGAGCACGTCGCGGGCCCGCGGGTCGCCCAGCGCGCCGAGCCCTTCGACGCAGGCGAGCGCGACCTCCCGGTGCGGATCGCGGTCCGCCGCGAGCCGCCGCTCCAGCACGGTCACCAGCGCGGGGACCGCCTCGGGCGCCCGCAGCGCCACCAGCAGCCGCACCGGGTGGAGCGCGTACCCGACCCGCAGCTCGTTGGTGGCGAGCGCCGCGGCCGCCCGTCCGGTGCGCGGATCGCCCAGCCGGGCCAGTGCGTAGGCCGCGGAGGCGCACCGCGGGGCGTCACGGTGGTTGAGCAGCAGCACCAGCGGTTCGAACGCCCGCCCGTCCCCGGCCAGTCCGAGCCGGAAGGCGGCCAACTCCCGCGCCCACAGCGGATGCCCGGGTTCGCCCAGCAACTCCGCGAGCTCGGCCGGCTCCGCGTCCGACACCAGCCGCCGGTGGGCGAACCCTCCGCCGGACTCGGCCCGCAACCGGGCCTCCAGTGCGGCCAGTTGACCCTCGTCGTCCATCACCCGCCCAACCCTACGCAAATCACCCGCCCCCGTGGGAGCGGGATCACACATCACGCCGCCCCGGACGGTCTGGCGCGCTCACTACTCACGGGTTAAGCTCATTCGAGCGAGCAACCCCTCGCATTCCTCGCAGCGGCCTGGTGACGCAGCCGCCGCGAGCAGTCGGTTCGGTACGGCTCCGCGGTACCGCAGCAACACCGCACGACCCGGTCCCGGGACAGGACCGGGCGGCACGGGCAGAGGCCGCTCATGGCCGGCCGTCTGCCAACTCCCTTTCTCCGCATGCCCCTCGGCCCTCGTCGCCGGTGTGCGTTCCAGCCGTCACCTCACGCCTTCCTGGAGTCCGTCATGGCCGCTCCCTCTTCCCTGTCCCGTTCCGACAGCGCCTCCTCCCTCCGGACCGTCGCCGTGGTGGGCCTCGGCACCATGGGCTCGGGCATCGCCGAGATCCTGGTCCGGGCCGGCCGCGAGGTCGTCGGCATCGACGTCGACCCCGAGGCGGCGGCCCGCGCCACCGCCGCGCTGGAGAGCTCGACCGCCCGTTCCGTCGCCAGGGGCAGGCTGACCGAGGACGAGCGCGAACGGGCCCTGGCCCGGCTGCGCACCTCCACCGACCTCGCCGACGCCGCCCCGGCCGACCTGGTGATCGAGGTGGCCCCTGAGTCGTACGACGTCAAGCAGCAGATCTTCCGCGCCCTGGACGACGTCGTCCGCCCGGAGGCGATCCTGGCGACCGGCACCAACGCCCTCTCGGTGACCCGGCTGGCCGCCGACTCGGCCCGCCCGGAGCGCGTGCTGGGCCTGCACTTCTTCAACCCGGCCCCGGCGATGAAGCTGGTCGAGGTGGTCTCCTCGGTGCTCACCGCCCCGGCCGCGGTCGCCGCCGTGACGGACCTGGCGGTCGAGCTGGGCAAGGAGCCGGTGAAGGTCGGCGACCGCCCCGGCTTCGTCGCGGACGGCCTGCTGTTCGGCTACCTCAACCAGGCCGCCGCGATGTACGAGTCCCGGTACGCCTCCCGCGAGGACATCGACGCGGCGATGCGCTTCGGCTGCGGCCTGCCCATGGGCCCGCTGGCACTGCTGGACCTGATCGGCGTCGACACCGCGCGCACCGTGCTCGAGGCCATGTACCAGGAGTCCCGCGACCGGCTGCACGCCCCGGCGCCGATCCTGCGCCAGCTCAGCGACGCCGGCCTCAACGGCCGCAAGTCGGGCCGCGGTTTCTACACCTACGAGGCCCCCGGCTCGGCCACCGTGGTCCCGGACGCGCTCACCCCGCGTCAGGACGCCGAGGCCGGCGCGGGCCGCCCGGTGCGCTCGGTGGGCGTCGCGGGCTCCGGCACCATGGCCTCCGGCATCGCCGAGGTGTTCGCCAAGGCCGGCTACGACGTGGTCCTCGCGGCCCGCAGCGAGGAGAAGGCGGTCGCCGCCAAGACGCGCATCGGCAAGTCGCTGGCGCGCTCGGTGGACCGCGGCCGGATGACGGCCGAGGACGCGGCGCAGGTGCTGGACCGGATCACCCCGGCGGGCAGCTACGACGCCTTCGCCGACGTCGACCTGGCGCTGGAGGCCGTCGCCGAGGACCTGGAGGTCAAGCGGCAGCTCTTCGCCGCCCTGGACAAGGTCTGCAGGCCCGGCGCGATCCTGGCGACGACCACCTCCTCGCTGCCGGTGGTGGCCTGCGCCCGCGCCACCTCCCGCCCGCGCGACGTGATCGGGATGCACTTCTTCAACCCGGCCCCGGCGATGAAGCTGGTCGAGGTGGTCCGCACGGTCCTCACCGACGACGACGTGCACGCCACGGTCCTCGAGGTGTGCCGGAGGATCCGCAAGCATCCGGTGGACTGCGGCGACCGGGCCGGCTTCATCGTCAACGCGCTGCTGTTCCCGTACCTCAACAACGCCGTGAAGATGGTCCAGGAGCACTACGCCACGCTGGACGACGTCGACGCCGCGATGAAGCTGGGCGGCGGCTACCCGATGGGGCCGTTCGAGCTGCTGGACGTCGTCGGTCTGGACGTCTCGCTGGCGATCCAGAAGGTGCTGCACCGCGAGTTCCGCGACCCGGGCCTGGCCCCGGCGCCGCTCCTGGAGCACCTGGTGGCCGCGGGCTGCCTGGGCCGGAAGACGGGCCGCGGCTTCCGCGAATATGCCCGGCGCTGAGCCCCGCCCCGGCCCCGGCCGGGCCCCGGGGGACGAGGAGTCCCCCGGGGACTGGGGCGGTCTGCTGGACCGCCCCGGCTTCCCTCCCCCGGACCCGGCGGCGCCCCTCCCGGCCGCGCCTCCCGCGGCTCCCCCGCCCGCCCCCGGCCGGGGAGGTCCGGGGCGCGCACATGGGGGTGCGCGGATGGAGTACGTTCGGGGCATGTCCCACCCCGCCAAGTCGACACGATCCCCCGCCGCGGCCGACGCCCCGGAGAGCACCGCGGGCAGCCGGGCGGCCGCCCAGCGGCTCAAGATGCGCCGCGAACTGGCGGCGGCGGCCATGGAGCTGTTCTCCACCAAGGGGTACGAGGCGACCACCGTCGACGAGATCGCCGCCGCGGCCGGCGTGGCCCGGCGCACCTTCTTCCGCCACTTCCGCTCCAAGGAGGAGGCGATCTTCCCGGACCACGACGACACCCTGGTCCGGGCCGAGGCGGTGCTGAAGGCCGCCCCGGCGCACGAGCACCCGCTGGACACGGTGTGCCGCGGCATCAAGGAGGTCATGCGGATGTACGCGGCCCACCCGGAGGTGTCGGTGGCCCGCTACCGGCTGACCCGCGAGGTGCCGACGCTCCGCGAGGCCGAGATCGCCTCGGTGGCCCGCTACGAGCGGCTCTTCACCCGCTACCTGCTGGGGCACTTCGACGAGAAGGCGCACGCCGACGACGCCAACGACGACCCGCTGCTGGCCGAGGTGGCCGCCTCCGCGGTGGTGACGGCCCACAACCACGTGCTGCGGCGCTGGCTGCGGGCCGACGGCCAGGGCGACGTGGAGCGGCAGCTGGACCACGCCTTCGCGATCGTCCGGCGCACCTTCGGCCGCGGCATCGGCGCGGGCCGGGACGACTCCGGCCGCACCTCGCCGGACGCGGCCTCGGTCTCCGCCTCGGGCGAGGTGCTGGTCACCGTGGCCCGGGTGGACGCGCCGCTGGACGAGATCATGCACACCATCGAGAAGGCCCTGCGGGAACGCGCCTGAGCGCCCCCGGGGCCTTCCCCGCCACCGACCGCGCCGCGGAGCGCCCCGTGGAGCGCCCCGCAGACCGTGCCGCGGGCCGTGCCGCCGCTCGGTGGACGCCCGGCGCCACCAGCAGGTCGGCCGGCACCGGCAGGTGGTCCGAGGCCCCCGGGTCCAGGCCGACCACCGCGGCCCGGACCACGCGCACGTCCTCGGGGGCCGGCAGGTAGTCGATCCGGGTGTACGGGTCGAGCGAACCGTAGGTGAACCCGTCGAGTTCGGCCGCCAGGTCGGTCCGGTCGCCGCGCGCCCCCAGTGCCGGTCGACCTCCTGGCGCGCGACCACGTCCGGGCCGGTCCCCTCGATCACCCGCGCCACCCGCTCCGGGTCGAAGACCCCGCCGGCGTCCGCGCCGTGGTGGACGTTGAACGTCGGCACCCGGACCGGGGTCGGGGCGGACGGCGCGGCGACGGCGGGCGCGGCGCCCAGGGCACCGCCGAGCGCTCCCAGCGCGGCGGCCGGCACACTGCGTCGGCCGGGGATCAGATCGGTGGCACGGAGTGTCATCTACTCCTCGTTCCGGGGTCGCCGGGACAGGTCCCGCCGAGTCTGCGGGACGTCGGCCGACCGCCGAGGACGACCGCCCGAACGCCCTCCGAACCCCTCACCACCCTTGGCAATACTGATCGATCATCGATCGGGAGGGCTGTCCGGACGGCACCTGATCGATCATCGCTCGTTTGTTGCGTAAAGATTTCACCTGAGCACAACTCATGGCACTCAGTGCCTTGTCAACCGTCACGCCGTGCCATACGTTGTGGGTGTCCGGGCGGCCGTCGCACCGCTAAACCCCAGGTGCGACGGGTGTCCCCCGGGGCGATGCCCCGTGCGTCCGGGCGCCTGCGTCACAGGCATCCACCGCGCCACAACGCGCCGCCGCACCACCCGCCGAACCGACGGCACCCCACCGAACAGCACCAGCACCGACGTACCCCCTGCGCCCCGCGAGCGGGCGCCCGTCGCCGGAGGCAACACCGTGACCGTGAAGGACATCCTGGACGCGATCCAGTCGCAGAACGCCTCGTCCGAGGACTTCGCCGCCCTCGAGCTCCCCGAGTCGTACCGCGCGATCACCGTGCACAAGGACGAGACCGAGATGTTCGCGGGTCTCGCCACCCGCGACAAGGACCCGCGCAAGTCGCTGCACCTGGACGAGGTCCCGCTGCCCGAGCTCGGCCCGGGCGAGGCCCTGGTGGCCGTCATGGCGTCCTCGGTCAACTACAACTCGGTGTGGACGTCCATCTTCGAGCCGCTGTCGACCTTCGGCTTCCTGGAGCGCTACGGCCGGACCAGCGACCTGGCCAAGCGCCACGACCTGCCGTACCACATCATCGGCTCCGACCTGGCGGGCGTCGTCCTGCGCACCGGTCCGGGCGTCAACGCCTGGAACCCCGGCGACGAGGTCGTCGCGCACTGCCTGAGCGTCGAGCTCGAGTCCTCCGACGGGCACAACGACACCATGCTCGACCCGGAGCAGCGGATCTGGGGCTTCGAGACCAACTTCGGCGGCCTGGCGGAGATCGCCCTGGTCAAGTCCAACCAGCTGATGCCGAAGCCGGCCCACCTGACCTGGGAGGAGGCCGCCTCCCCGGGCCTGGTCAACTCCACCGCCTACCGGCAGCTGGTCTCCGCCAACGGCGCCAACATGAAGCAGGGCGACAACGTCCTGATCTGGGGCGCCAGCGGCGGCCTCGGCTCTTACGCCACCCAGTTCGCGCTGGCCGGCGGCGCCACCCCGATCTGCGTGGTCTCCTCGCCGGAGAAGGCGGAGATCTGCCGGAAGATGGGCGCCGAGCTGATCATCGACCGCGCGGCCGAGGACTACCGGTTCTGGAAGGACGAGCACACCCAGGACCCGAAGGAGTGGAAGCGCTTCGGCAAGCGCATCCGCGAGCTCACCGGCGGCGAGGACATCGACATCGTCTTCGAGCACCCCGGCAAGGAGACCTTCGGCGCCTCGGTGTTCGTCACCCGCAAGGGCGGCACCATCACCACCTGCGCCTCCACCTCGGGCTACATGCACCAGTATGACAACCGCTACCTGTGGATGTCGCTCAAGCGCATCATCGGCTCGCACTTCGCCAACTACCGCGAGGCGTGGGAGGCCAACCGCCTGATCGCCAAGGGCAGGATCCACCCGACGCTCTCCCGGACGTACAGCCTGGAGGAGACCGGCCAGGCCACCTACGACGTGCACCGCAACCTGCACCAGGGCAAGGTCGGCGTGCTCTGCATGGCGCCCGAGGAGGGCCTGGGCGTCCGCGACCCCGAGATGCGCGCCCAGCACGTCGACGCCATCAACCGCTTCCGGAACGTCTGAGGACCGTCATGGCAGAGCGTCAGAAGGACCGTCCGTGGCTGATGCGGACGTACGCCGGCCACTCCACGGCCGAGGCGTCCAACGAGCTGTACCGGCGCAACCTCGCCAAGGGGCAGACCGGCCTGTCGGTGGCGTTCGACCTGCCCACCCAGACCGGCTACGACTCCGACCACGTCCTCGCCCGAGGCGAGGTCGGCCGGGTCGGCGTCCCGGTGGCCCACGTCGGTGACATGCGCCGGCTCTTCGAGGGCATCCCGCTCGAGAAGATGAACACCTCGATGACCATCAACGCCACCGCCATGTGGCTTCTGGCGCTCTACCAGGTGGTCGCCGAGGAGCAGGGCGCGGACGTCTCCGCCCTGCAGGGCACCACCCAGAACGACATCGTCAAGGAGTACCTCTCCCGGGGGACCCACGTCTTCCCGCCCGGGCCCTCCCTGCGGCTGACCACGGACCTGATCACCTACACGGTCACCCACATGCCGAAGTGGAACCCGATCAACATCTGCAGCTACCACCTGCAGGAGGCGGGGGCCACCCCGGTCCAGGAGATCGCCTACGCGATGTCCACGGCGATCTCCGTGCTGGACGCCGTCCGCGACAGCGGTCAGGTGCCCGCGGAGAAGTTCGGCGACGTGGTCGCCCGGATCTCGTTCTTCGTGAACGCCGGCGTCCGCTTCGTCGAGGAGATGTGCAAGATGCGGGCCTTCACCCGCGTCTGGGACCGGGTCACCCGCGAGCGGTACGGCATCGAGAACCCCAAGCAGCGCCGCTTCCGCTACGGCGTCCAGGTCAACTCCCTGGGCCTGACCGAGGCGCAGCCGGAGAACAACGTCCAGCGGATCGTGCTGGAGATGCTGGCCGTCACCCTCTCCAAGGACGCCCGCGCCCGCGCGGTGCAGCTGCCGGCCTGGAACGAGGCGCTGGGCCTGCCCCGGCCCTGGGACCAGCAGTGGTCGCTGCGCATCCAGCAGGTGCTGGCCTACGAGAGCGACCTGCTGGAGTACGACGACATCTTCGAGGGCTCGACCGTGATCGAGGCCAAGGTCGCGGAGCTGGTCGAGGAGTCCTGGGCCGAGATCGAGCGGATCCAGGAGATGGGCGGCGCGCTGGCCGCGGTGGAGTCCGGCTACCTCAAGTCGCAGCTCGTCGCCTCGCACGCCGAGCGCCGGGCGCGGATCGAGTCCGGCCAGGACAGGATCGTCGGCGTCAACGTCTTCGAGTCGACCGAGCCCAGCCCGCTCACCGCGGACCTGGACACCGCGATCCAGACCGTCGACCCGGCCGTCGAGGCCCGGGTGATCGCCGGGCTGCGGCACTGGCGCGACACCCGCTACCAGCCGCCGTTCAACCACCCTCGCCCGTGCAAGGCGCTGGAGCGGCTGAAGCAGGCGGCGCGCGGCGGCGACAACCTGATGGAGGCCACCCTCGAATGCGCCCGTGCGGGGGCGACCACCGGGGAGTGGGCGGGGGCGCTGCGCGAGGTGTTCGGTGAGTACCGCGCGCCCACCGGCGTCTCCTCCGCCCCGGTGGCGGTGGCTCCGGAGGAGGGCACCGCGCTCGCCGAGGTGCGCCGCCGCGTCGACGCCACCGCCCGCGACCTGGGGGTGGGCAAGCTCCGCTTCCTGGTCGGCAAGCCGGGCCTGGACGGGCACTCCAACGGCGCCGAGCAGATCGCCGTGCGGGCCCGCGACGCCGGCTTCGAGGTGGTCTACCAGGGCATCCGGCTGACGCCGGAGCAGATCGTGGACGCGGCCCTCGCCGAGGACGTGCACGCGGTCGGCCTGTCCATCCTGTCCGGCTCGCACGCCCAGCTGGTGCCCGACGTCCTGACCCGGCTGCGCACCGCCGGGGCGGACGACATCCCGGTGATCGCGGGAGGCATCATTCCCGGCGCGGACGCCGAACAGCTCCGGTCCGCCGGGGTGGCCGCGGTGTTCACCCCGAAGGACTTCGACATCACGGGGATCATCGGCCGTATCGTCGACGAGATCCGCAAAGCCAACAAGCTCGACCCCCTGGAGGTCACCGCATGACCGCGCCCCAGCCCGTGAACCGCCTGCGTCCCCGGCGTTCCTGCCTGGCCGTTCCCGGCTCCAACCCGCGCTTCCTGGAGAAGGCCCAGGGGCTGCCCGCGGACCAGGTGTTCCTGGACCTGGAGGACGCCTGCGCGCCGCTGGCCAAGCCGGAGGCCCGCCACACCATCGTCAAGTTCCTCAACGAGGGCGACTGGACGGGCAAGACCCGGGTGGTGCGGGTCAACGACTGGACCACCGAGTGGACCTACCGGGACGTGGTGACGGTCGTCGAGGGCGCCGGCCCGAACCTGGACTGCATCATGCTGCCCAAGGTGCAGAACGCCGAGCAGGTCGTGGCGCTGGACCTGCTGCTGACCCAGATCGAGAAGACCATGGGCTTCGAGGTCGGCCGGATCGGCATCGAGGCGCAGATCGAGAACGCCCAGGGCCTCAACAACGTCAACGCGATCGCCGAGGCCTCGCCGCGCCTGGAGACCATCATCTTCGGCCCGGCCGACTTCATGGCCTCCATCAACATGAAGTCCCTGGTGGTGGGCGAGCAGCCGCCGGGTTACGGCGCCGACGCCTACCACTACATCCTGATGAAGATCCTGATGGCGGCCCGCGCCAACGACCTGCAGGCGATCGACGGTCCCTACCTGCAGATCCGCAACGTGGACGGCTTCCGCGAGGTGGCCGGCCGCGCCGCGGCCCTCGGCTTCGACGGCAAGTGGGTGCTGCACCCGGGCCAGGTGGACGCCGCCAACGAGGTCTTCTCCCCCACCCAGGAGGACTACGACCACGCCGAGCTGATCCTGGACGCGTACGACTGGTGCACGTCCGAGGCCGGCGGCAAGAAGGGCTCGGCGATGCTCGGCGACGAGATGATCGACGAGGCCAGCCGGAAGATGGCGCTGGTCATCGCGGGCAAGGGCCGCGCGGCCGGCATGAAGCGCACCAGCAAGTTCGAGATCCCGGAGGGCTGAGCCGATGCAGTTCGGGCGCACCTACGAGGAGTTCGAGGTCGGGGCGACGTACAAGCACTGGCCGGGCAAGACGGTCACCGAGTACGACGACCACCTGTTCTGTCTCCTCACCATGAACCACCACCCGCTCCACATGGACGTCAACTACGCCGAGAGGACGACCGACTTCGGCAGGAACGTCGTGGTGGGCAACTACGTCTACTCGCTGCTGCTCGGCATGTCGGTGCCGGACGTCTCGGGCAAGGCGATCGCCAACCTGGAGATCGAGTCGCTCAAGCACGTGGCGCCGACCTTCCACGGCGACACCGTCTACGGCGAGACCACCGTGCTCGACAAGTGGCCGTCGAAGTCGAAGAGCGACCGCGGCATCGTGCACGTGGAGACCAAGGGCTACAAGCAGGACGGCACCCTGGTCTGCGTCTTCCGCCGCAAGGTGATGGTGCCGACCGAGACGTACATCGAGGAGCGCGGCGGCGAGCAGCCCGGCCGTCCCGAGCTGAAGGAGAAGGAGTCCAAGGGATGAGCCGACTCGCCCGGACCCACGGTCTCACCGACGTCCAGCAGGAGATCCTCTCCACCGTCCGCGAGTTCGTGGACAAGGAGATCATCCCGGTCGCCACGCAGCTGGAGCACCGCGACGAATACCCGCAGGCGATCGTCGACGGGCTGAAGGAACTCGGTCTGTTCGGCCTGATGATCCCCGAGGAGTACGGGGGTCTGGGCGAGTCCCTCCTGACCTACGCGCTGTGCGTGGAGGAGCTCTCGCGGGGGTGGATGTCGGTCTCCGGCATCATCAACACCCATTTCATCGTGGCCTACATGCTCAAGCAGCACGGCACCGACGAGCAGAAGGAGTACTTCCTGCCGCGGATGGCGGCGGGCGAGATCCGCGGCGCCTTCTCGATGTCCGAGCCGGAGCTCGGCTCCGACGTGTCGGCCATCTCGTCGAAGGCCGTCCGGGACGGCGACGAGTTCGTCCTCACCGGCCAGAAGATGTGGCTGACCAACGGCGGAACCTCCACGCTGGTGGCCGTCCTGGTCAGGAGTGACGAAGGACACCCCGAGGGCACCGCGCCGCACCGGTCGATGACCACCTTCCTCGTGGAGAAGCCGGCCGGCTTCGGCGAGGTCCTTCCCGGTCTGACCATTCCCGGCAAGATCGAGAAAATGGGCTACAAGGGGGTCGACACCACCGAGCTCATCATGGACGGCCTGCGAATTCCGGCCAATCGGGTGCTGGGCGGCACGACCGGCCGCGGCTTCTACCAGATGATGGACGGCGTCGAGGTGGGCCGGGTGAATGTGGCGGCCCGTGGCTGCGGCGTCGCGCAGCGTGCGTTCGAGCTGGGTGTTCAGTACGCGCAGCAGCGCCACACCTTCGGCAAGCCGATCGCGCAGCACCAGGCGATCCAGTTCAAATTGGCCGAAATGGCCACCAAGGTTGAGGCTGCTCATGCGATGATGGTTAATGCAGCCCGCAAAAAGGACTCCGGGGAACGAAACGACCTCGAGGCAGGCATGGCGAAATACCTCGCCAGCGAGTACTGCAAAGAGGTCGTGGAGGACTCCTTCCGGATCCACGGCGGCTACGGCTTCTCCAAGGAGTACGAGATCGAGCGCCTCTACCGAGAGGCCCCGATGCTGCTCATCGGTGAAGGCACCGCAGAAATCCAGAAAATGATCATCGGACGCAGGCTCCTCGAGGAGTACCGGTTCCAGGGCTGATTCCGGAACGTTCCGGGCGCGGCCCGGCCGATTGTCCTGCTACGGGGTGTTTTCTTCGAGAAGAAGATCACACCCCGTCAGCGCTCTCGGTCGCCGACTCGGCTTCTGGCTTGCCCAGTTGTAGTGCCTGCCCGGTACGATTCCGGAAAGCCGCCGTCCCCAGAACTGCAGCGCGGCACCATCCCGCTACGAAGGTCTTCCATGCCCCACAGCCAATCCTCTGCACACCGCGACAGCCTCGTCGGCGCACGGATCGCGCGCGGAGCGTCGCCGTGGCTCGCCCCGACGGTCGCCACCGCCGCTCTCAGCCTTCTCCGGGCGCGCCGCTCCGGCGCGGCCAAGGCCGTGGCGGTTCCCGCCACCGCCCTCGCGGCGGGCATGCTGTGGTTCTTCCGGGACCCGGAGCGTGAGATCGCGCAGGGTCGCGTGATCTCGCCCGCCGACGGTGTGGTGCAGAGCATCATGCCCTGGAAGGACGGCCGCACCCGCGTCGCCATCTTCATGAGCCCGCTCAACGTCCACGTCAACCGCGCGCCGCTGGCCGGCACCGTGACGTCGGTCGAGCACGTGCCGGGTGGGTTCGTCCCCGCTTTCAACAAGGAGAGCGAGAACAACGAGCGCGTCGTCTGGCACTTCGACACCGAGCTCGGCGACATCGAGATGATCCAGATCGCCGGCGCGGTGGCCCGCCGCATCGTGCCCTACATCCCCCAGGGGACCAAGGTCGAGCAGGGCGAGCGGATCGGTCTGATCCGGTTCGGCTCGCGCGTCGACCTGTACCTCCCGGCCGGGGTGGAGGTGGCGGTCGAGGTCGGCCAGAAGACCGTGGCTGGGGTGACTCGAATTGACCGTGACTGACCAAGATCCCAGTACCGGCTGGGCGCCGTCGGCGTCCGGCCGGGCCGGCGTCGAGGAGGCCGAGGAAGAGGAGATGCCGCTGTCGCTGCGTCTGTCGATAGCGGACACGCTGACCCTCGGCAACGCGACCTGCGGCTTCATGGCGGTGTACTTCACCACCACCGGCATCCTGATCCCGCACCTCACCGGCAGCCAGGAGACGGGCATGGCCCGTCACAGCGCGGCCACCGCGGTGATCCTGATGCTGTGCGCGGCGGTCTTCGACCTGTTCGACGGCCTGGTCGCCCGCAAGCTGCGCTCCTCCCCGATGGGCGCGGAGCTGGACAACCTCTCCGACCTGATCAGCTTCGGTCTGGCACCGGCGTACTTCGTCCTGGTGTACGGCATGGTCGCCGACGACGCGCATCAGCGGGTCGCGGCGCTGGCCGCGATCGTGGTGCTGCTGGCGGTGGTGCTGCGGCTTGCGCGGTTCTCCTGCGTGACGGTGCCGAACGGCACGTTCCAGGGCATGCCATCACCCTTCGGGGCGTTGACGGTGGTCTCGATCGTGCTGCTGGAGCTGCCGTTCGTCGCCACGCTGCTGGCGGTGCTGGGCACGGCGTGGCTGATGGTGAGCCGCGTCGAGTACCCGAAGCCGCGCGGGAAGTCGGCGGCGGCGATGCTGATCTGGATCGTCGCGTCGATGGGCATGCTGGTGGCCTGGGCCGCCGGTGCGCCGAGCGGTGAGCTGCTGCTGCAGACCGGCTGCGCGCTGCAGCTGGTGCTGGGCGCGGTGATCCCGCTCTTCGCGACCGCCCGCCGGGTGAACAACTTCCGCGACAACCGGCGCGAGGCCAGGGCGGCCCAGCTCCAGTAGCCCCGCCGCCTCCCGCACCGCTCCACGGCCCCCCGAGCCCACCGGCCCGGGGGGCCGTCGGCGTTCCCGGGCCTGGTGCGGTGGGGTGCGGGCGGGTGCGCCCAGGGCCCCGTGCCCGCCCGCGGGCGGGCACGGGGCCGCGCACGCGATGGGCGGGTACGGGGCCGCGCGCGCACGCGGTGGGCGGGTACGGGGCCGGGCACGCGGTGGGCGTCAGGCGAGCCAGTCGTGGGCGAGGGCGGTCGCCGCGCGTTCCAGCAGGGGGCCGGCGTTCGCGATGCTGCGGGGGACGTCCGGCTCCAGCGCGGAGAGGGGGTAGGCGCGGGCGATGCCGGCGCCCGACAGCTCCTCGGGGGAGAGCGCGAGCCGCCCGCAGACGGCGACCACCGGCACCCCCGCCGCGACGGCGGCCGCGGCGACCCCCGCCGGCGCCTTGCCGCGCAGGGTCTGCCCGTCCAGCGACCCCTCCCCCGTGACCACCAGGCCGGCCCGCCGCAGCTCGGCGTCGAACCCCACGACCTCCAGCAGTACCTCGATGCCCGCCCGGAACCGCGCCCCCAGCAGCAGCGCGGCGAAGCCGATGCCTCCGGCCGCTCCCGCCCCCGGCGCCTGCGCCAGTCCGGCCGCACGCGGTCCCACGGCCCGCTCCAGGACCTCCGCGTACCGGGCGAGCCCCGCGTCCAGCACGGTCACGTCCTCCGGCGAGGCGCCCTTCTGCGGCCCGTACACCGCCGCCGCCCCCGAGGGGCCGGTCAGCGGGTTGTCCACGTCGCTGGCGAGGACCAGCTCCACCGTGCCGTCCGACAGCCTGGGGTCCAGCCCGGAGAGGTCCACGGAGGCCAGCTCCCCGAGCGCCCCGCCGCCGGGGCCCAGCTCCCGCCCCCGCGCGTCGAGGAACCGCGCGCCGAGGGCCGTGAGCATGCCCGCCCCGCCGTCCGTGGTGGCGCTGCCGCCGACGCCGAACACCAGCGTCCGCGCCCCCGCGTCCAGCGCGGCCCGCAGCAGCTCGCCGGAGCCGTGGGTGGAGGCCGTGAGCGGCGCGAGTTCACCGGCCGGCAGCCGCTGCAGCCCGCTGGCCTCGGCCATCTCCACCACCGCGGTCTCCCCGCGCACCGCGAACGCCGCCGTGACGGGTGCGCCGAGGGGGCCCGCGACCCGGACCTCGTGCCGCTCGAAACCGGAGGCCACCGCCGCGGCCACCGTGCCGTCCCCGCCGTCCGCGACCGGCAGGGACACCGTCTCCACCTCCGGCACCGCCGTCCGCAGCCCGGCCGCGACGCGTTCGGCGACCTCCACGGCCGTCAGCGACCCCTTGAACTTGTCCGCCGCGATCAGCACCCGCACCCGCCGGCCCGTCTCCGCCACAACGCCTCCGCTCGTGTCCTGCGTGTCCGCTGCGACCCTAGGGGTCCGGCCGCCCTGTCCGCCACGGTCGTGTGTCCACCGCGTGCCCGTCCCGCTACGCTGGGCGCGTGACCTCGCCCGCCGATGCCTACGCCACGTACATCGCCGGCCTCCCCCGCGTCCTGTGCGGCGCGGCCACCCTGTTCCGTGACGGCGAGGGCCGGGTGCTGCTGGTGGAGCCGAACTACCGCGAGGGATGGGCGCTGCCCGGCGGCACCGTGGAGTCCGAGGACGGCGAGACGCCCCGCGAGGGCGCCCGCCGGGAGACCTTCGAGGAGATCGGCCTGGACGTCGCCCCGGGCCGGCTGCTCGCGGTGGACTGGGCGCGCGGTCCCTCCCGCCCGCCGATCGTCGCCCACCTCTACGACGGCGGCGTCCTGGACCGGGAGACCGCCGGCTCCCTCCGCCTGCAGGAGGAGGAGCTGCTCTCGTACCGCTTCGTCGCCCGCGAGGAGCTGCCGGCGTATCTGCGGGGCGGCCTGCTGGGCCGGGTACGGGCCGCCCTGGACGTCCTGGCCGACGGTTCCGGCCCCGCGGAGCTGGTGGACGGCCGGCGGGTCGACCAGGGCTGAGCGGCGCCGCCCCCCGAATCCGCTCGCGGACGTCCGGGACCCCGCCCTACCCTCGGGCGCATGACCACGCCCGGCTCCTCCCCGCGCGCCTCCGCCGGGCCGCTGGTGGCGATCCTCAGCGGCGCCGGGATCTCCACCGACTCCGGCATCCCCGACTACCGGGGCCCGGGCGGTGTGTGGACCAGGGACCCGGACGCCGAGAAGCTGGTCACCTACGACCACTACGTGAACGACCCGGAGATCCGGCGCCGTTCCTGGGCGATGCGCCGCGACACCGGGGTGCTCACGGCCGAGCCGAACGCCGCGCACCTGGCCGTGGCGGAGCTGGAGCGGTCCGGCGTCCCGGTCCGGGTGATCACGCAGAACGTCGACGGGCTGCACCAGAAGGCCGGCATGCCGGACCGGAAGGTCCTGGAGCTCCACGGTTCCCTGCGTTCCGTGGTCTGCACCCGCTGTCACGCGCGGCGCCCCATGCCGGAGGTGCTGGCCCGGCTGGACGCCGGTGAGGCGGACCCGGCGTGCGCGGGCTGCGGCGGCGTCCTGAAGCCGGCGACGGTGATGTTCGGCGAGCGCCTCGACCCGGAGGTCCTCGGGCAGGCCCTGGCGGTCGCCAAGGCCTGCGAGGTCTTCGTCGCCGTGGGCACCAGCCTCCAGGTGCACCCCGCGGCGGGGCTGGCCGGGGTCGCCGCGGACCACGGGGCGCGCCTGGTCGTCGTGAACGCCGAGGAGACCCCGTACGACGAGCTCGCCGACGAGGTCGTCCGCGAGCCGATCGGCACCGCCCTGCCCCGTCTCCTGCGCGAGCTTCGGGAACGGCGCGAACAGCGCGGCTGACGCCCTGCGCCCGGGCCCCGGGCCGGGCGTCCCCCGGACCCGGGTGTCAGCCCGGCAGGGGGACCGCCCCGCGCTCGAACTCCAGCAGCCGCTGCTTGCGCTCCAGCCCGCCGCCGTAGCCGGTGAGCGAGCCGCCCGCCCCGATGACCCGGTGGCAGGGCACGATGATGCTCACCGGGTTCCGTCCGTTGGCGAGCCCCACGGCCCGCGAGGAGCCGGGGCTGCCCAGCTCGACGGCGAGCTGCCCGTAGGAACGGGTCTGCCCGTACGGGATGGCCCGCAGCCGCTCCCAGACGGCCCGCTGGAAGGGGGTGCCGTTCAGCCGGAGCGGCACGTCGAACTCCGTGAGCCCGCCCGCGAAGTAGGCCGCGAGCTGTTCCGTCACCGCCGGGAACGGTCCCTCGTCGGCGGCCACCCGCTCGCCGAAGGTCTCCTCGGCCGGGCGGTGCCGCTGCTGCGTCATGTAGAGCCCGCACAGGACGCCGTCCTCGGCGACCAGCGTCAGGACGCCGTAGGGACTGTCCACCACCGTGTGCTGCTTCATCTCTCTCATTCCTCGAAGGCCTTCACACCGGAAGGAAGTTGATGGGGTGACTCTCGGTCGCCCACAGGTACTGCACCGCGTACGCCCGCCACGGCCGCCACGCCTCGGCCCGGGCGGTGAGCGCGGCGGGGGTGGACGGCAGCCCCAACTCCCGTGCCGCGCGCCGGATGCCGAGGTCCGTGGGGAGGAAGGCGTCGGGGTCGCCGAGGGCCCGCATGGCGATGACGTCCACCGTCCACGGCCCGAACCCGGGGAGTTCCAGCAGCCGGGCCCGCGTCTCGGGCCAGTCGCTGTCCACGCCCAGCCGCACCGTGCCGTCGGCGAGCCGGGCGACCAGTGTGGTCAGGGTGCCGCGGCGGCTGCGCGGCATGGCGAGCGCCTCGGGGTCCAGGGCGGCCAGCGCCTCCGGCGACGGGAAGAGGTGGGTGAGCCCGCCCTCCGGGTCGTCGACCGGCTCCCCGTGCGCGGCGACCAGCCGGGCGGCGTGCGTGCGGGCCGCCGCCGTGGACACCTGCTGGCCGAGCACCGCCCGCACGGCGAACTCCGCCTCGTCCACGGTGCGCGGGACGCGCCGTCCGGGCGCCTTGTCGACGTACGGCTGCAGCACGGGGTCCGCGCGCAGTTGCTCGTCCACGGCGACGGGGTCGGCGTCCAGGTCCAGCAGGCGGCGGCAGCGGCTGATGGCGACGGTGAGGTCGCGCAGGTCCTTGAGGGTGAGGCGGCAGGCCACGTGGTCGGGGCGGGGCGCCAGGGAGACCACGCCGTGGCCGTGCGGCAGCCGCAGGGTGCGGCGGTAGGCGCCGTCCCGCCACTCCTCGACGCCCGGCACGGCGGTGGCCGCGAGGTGGCCGAACAGGTTGTCCGGGTTGAGCGGCGCGCGGAACGGCAGCCGCAGCGACAGGGTCCCGCCCGCCGTCCGCTCGGCGGGGGTCGCCCTGGCCCGGAGCTCCCCGGGGGTGAGCGCGTAGACCTCGCGGACCGTCTCGTTGAAGCTGCGCACGGAGGAGAAGCCGGCCGCGAAGGCCACGTCGGCCATGTTCAGCGCGGTGGTCTCGATCAGCATCCGGGCCGTCTGGGCCCGCTGGGCGCGGGCCAGGGCGAGCGGCCCCGCGCCGAGCGCGGCGAGGAGCTGCCGCTCGATCTGCCGGGTGCTGTACCCGAGCCGCCCGGCCAGCCCGGGCACGCCCTCGCGGTCCACCACGCCGTCGGCGATCAGCCGCATCGCCCGCGCCACGGCGTCGTCCCGCTCGTTCCACTCCGGCGAGCCGGGGGTGGTGTCGGGCCGGCACCGCTTGCAGGCCCGGAACCCAGCCTGCTGGCAGGCGGCAGCGCTCGGGTGGAACACCATGTTCTCGGGCTTCGGCGTCATCGCCGGGCAGCTCGGCCGGCAGTAGATCCCGGTGCTGAGCACGGCGGTGTAGAACCACCCGTCGAACCGCGCGTCCCTCGACCGCACGGCCCGCACACAGCGTTCCGCGTCGAGATGCATTCCCATCCGCATGCCTCCAGCATCCGCCATCGGGCGGGCCGGGGCTGGCAGGAATCCGACATGGCCTTCCTGGCCGCGGCGAGGCCCCTAGGCGAACGGCGCCCGGTGGTCGAGGTTCAGGGAGCGGCGGCCGGCCCAGCGCCAGACGCGGGCTGCGGCGTCCCGGTCCTCGTCGGTGACCAGGTTGCCCATCCACCGCAGCGCCAGCCGCATCAGCAGCTGGGACCGCATGCCGACCGGGCCGAGGGCGGGCAGCAGCCGCGGCACGGTGACCAGACCGGCCAGGCGGCGGGCCACGGAGAACGCCTCGCCGTAGTGCCGGCGCAGCACCTGGGGCCACACCGCGGACAGGTCGTCGTGCTCCGCGAGGACGTCGGCGATCAGCCGGCCCGTCTCCAGGCCGTAGTCGATGCCCTCGCCGTTGAGCGGGT
Organism: Streptomyces sp. NPDC047130; assembly: GCF_040643475.1. Taxonomy (NCBI): domain Bacteria; kingdom Bacillati; phylum Actinomycetota; class Actinomycetes; order Kitasatosporales; family Streptomycetaceae; genus Streptomyces; species Streptomyces sp. NPDC047130. Next base: position 71,103 of record NZ_JBEYUK010000010.1, read on the forward strand.
TGACGCAGCCCGCCGCGTCGCCGATCAGCGCCCAGTTGGGGCCCGCGACGCCCGACACGGCGCCGCCCATCGGCAGCAGCGCGGAGGTCTGGGCGCGCAGTTCGCCGTGCAGGCCGAAGCCCTCCCGGCACTGCTCCGCGTAGTGCCGCATCAGCGGCTTGATCGCGACGTCCGCGGGCCGCCTGGCGGTGGCGAGGGTGCCCGCGCCGAGGTTCACCTCGCCGTTGCCGAGGGGGAAGATCCAGCCGTAGCCGGCGAGGGCCGCGCCCTTCTCGTCCCGCAGCTCGAGGTGACTGCTGATCCACGGGTCGTCGGAGCGGTCCGAGGCCACGTACGAGCGGCCGGCCACGCCGTACACCGTGTCGCGGTGCCACTCCCGGCCGAGCGCCTTGCCGAGCGGCGAGCGCACCCCGTCCGCGATCACCAGGCGGCGGCAGAGCACCGTCTCGACCGGCGCGTCGTCGCCCCTGCCGACGCGGAACCGGACGCCGCGCACGCGTCCGCCCTCCATGACGGCGTCCAGCGCCCGCACGCCGTCCTGGGCGGCGGCGCCGCTCTTCACGGCGACGGTGCGCAGGTGGTCGTCGAGCTCGGTGCGCGGGACGGCGGAGCCCCAGTCGGGGAGCGAGCCGCCGGGCCAGCGCAGGTGCAGGGTCTGCCCGAAGCCGTGCGCCCGCAGGCCCTGGTTGACGGTGTGGGTGCGCAGCCAGTCCTCCAGACCGAGGCGGACCAGCTCGGCGACGGCCCGCGGGGTGAGGCCGTCGCCGCAGGTCTTGTCACGGGGGAACGTCGCTGCGTCGGTGAGCAGGACGTCCTTGCCGGCGCGGGCCAGCCAGGCGGCGGCGGAGGAGCCGGCCGGGCCGGCGCCCACGACGAGGACGTCCACGGAGGTCGGGAGAGTCACGGGGTCATCCTCCCATCCCGCCCCGTGGCGGCCGAAGGACCCCGTCGGCCACCGGCCGGAGGGCTCCCCCGCACCCGGCGGCGTTCTCACGATGCGAGACATCCTTGCCGGTCAGTGAGACGATCATGAGATCGTGCCGGTAGCCGTACGGCGCACGTCCTCCTGTCGGAACGACGCGTTCCGTCGTGCGGGGCCGCCGACGACGGCGCCGGCGGCCTTCCCCCTCGTGCGAAAGAACCCGAGCAAAGACATGACCGCAGCAACACCCGCAGCCTCAGCCCCGGCACCCGTCAATTCGCGGTCGCGCGTCCTCATCGCCAGCCTCATCGGCACCACGATCGAGTTCTACGACTTCTACATCTACGCGACCGCCGCCGTCCTGGTCTTCCCGACGCTCTTCTTCCCGAGCGACGACCCGACGACGGCACTGCTCTCCTCCTTCGCCGTGTTCGGCGCGGCCATGGTGGCCCGCCCGATCGGCGCGGTGGTGTTCGGTCACCTCGGCGACCGGATCGGCCGCAAGGGGACGCTGGTCGCGTCGCTGCTCACCATGGGCATCGCGACCTTCCTGATCGGTGTGCTGCCGACCTACGCGCAGGCCGGCTGGGTCGCCACCGCGCTGCTGGTCGTGATGCGCCTCGCCCAGGGCTTCGCACTGGGCGGTGAGTGGAGCGGCGCGGCGCTGATCGCCACGGAGAACGCGCCGAAGGGCAAGCGGGCCCTGTTCGGGACGTTCCCGCAGCTCGGCGCCCCGCTGGGCTTCATCATCGGCAACGGCCTGTTCCTGGTGATCGGCGCGCTGCTGCCGTCCGCCGCGGGCGCCGACCCGTCGCAGCCGTCCGAGGCGTTCCTCAGCTGGGGCTGGCGGATTCCGTTCCTGTTCTCCGCGGTGATGGTCGCGATCGGCCTGTGGGTGCGGATGCGGCTGGTCGAGTCGCACGTCTTCTCCAAGACCCGCGAGGCGGGCCTGGTCCGCAAGCTGCCGCTGGCCACCGTCTTCCGCGGCCACTGGAAGCAGCTGGTCCTGGGCACGTTCTTCATGCTGGCCACGTACGTCCTCTTCTACCTGATGACGACGTTCTCGCTCAGCTTCGGCCGCACCCCGACCGACGCCGCCGTGCCGGGTCTGGGCTACAGCTACACGACGTTCGTGCTGATGCTGATCTTCGGCGTGCTGTTCTTCGCCGCCTTCACCCTGATCTCCGGCCCGCTGGCCGACAAGTACGGCCGCCGCCGCACGCTGATCGCCGTCACCGTCGGCATCGTGGCCTTCGGCCTGGTGTGGGTGCCGCTGATCGACCTGGGCACGCTGGGCGTGGTGCTGTGGCTGGTGCTGGGCTTCTCGCTGATGGGCATGACCTTCGGCCCGATGGGCGCGCTGCTCCCGGAGCTGTTCCCGACGAGCGTCCGCTACACCGGCTCCGGCGTCTCGTACAACGTGAGCTCGATCCTCGGCGCGGCGGTGGCCCCGTTCATAGCGGTCGCCCTGTGGGAGACCGGCGACGGCTCGCCGTGGCTGGTCGGCGTCTACCTGTCGGTGATGGGCGTGCTGACGCTGATCGCCCTGCTGCTCGGCAAGGAGACCAAGGACATCGCCCTCGACGAGGGCGAGATCCCGGCCGGGGACCGGCCGGGCGACTCCGCCCCGGCCCCCGCCGCCACCACCGTCTGACCCGGCGGCACGACGCACCCGGCGCCCGTCCCCTCACCGTGGAGGGGGCGGGCGCCGTCCCGTGCGCGGTGCGGGGGCGCGGGCGGGGCTCACCAGATGACGATGCCGCCGCCCATCGCCCTGGCCCGCAGGACGACCTCGTCGATGATCCTCAGGCGGTCGGCGATCGCCCACCGGTGCTCCTCGACGGAACGCACGGGTTCGGTGCCGGCCACGATCTCCTCCAGCCTCTCCCGGAGCAGCAGGCACTCGCGGTGGAAGGCCGGCAGCTGGTCGGGCCGCACGACCAGGTCGTCCTCCGCGAGGAGCGGGAAGAAGACCGCCCCGAGCGACCGCACCGCCTGCGACCCCCACACCCGGGTGCGCCAGCTCTCGAAGCCGGCCGACTCGTAGGGGTCGTCCGGCGGGTCGACGATCCGCCAGGTTCCGTCCGCGTCGACGACCATGGCGTGCACGGTGAGACTCATGCGCCGAGTCCAGCACACGGGTGGCCGGTGATCCACGGGATATCGGCAGGGGCCCCGACGGCGGATCCCGTCACCGCTCGGGGAGCACCAGGATCGCGTCGCCGACCGGGCGTTCGCCGGCGGCGTCCGACGGGGCGTTGATCACGCGGTCGCCCGCCACCATCGTGGTGGAACCTCCGCCGTCGAGGTTGACGGCGTCCCGCATGCCCAGCGCCTGGGCCACCGCGGCCGCTTCGGCGATGGACAGGCCGAGGCTGGCGGTCGCCCGGCCGTCGGCGGTGGCGAGCAGGATCCGGCCCCGGGCGTCCACGCCGGCGAGGGTGCGCGGGTTCCGCCTGGTCACCCAGCCGTAGGTGAAGCTCGGGTCGCCGGGGCGGATCATGCCGTCGGCGGCGGGGGTGGCGTGCCGGCGGCCGTCGCGCACCAGTTCCGGTCCGCCGTTGACGACGAAGTCGGCCCTCGGGCCCCGCACCCGGCTCCTGATCGTCAACTTCTGGCTCTCCTCGGCCAGTTCGGCGAGCTCCGCCGCCCGCGCGCCGGTGCCCTGGACCGACCTGCCACCCGGCGGCAGCGTCCCGCCCCGCGGGCTGCGGACCTCCACCACGCGGTCACGCGCGTCGAGGACCACCTCGGCGCCCTCGCCGGACGGGGTGGCGGCGCCGAACTCCGGCGTGAACGCCACCAGTTCGCCCTGGTCGGTGCAGGTCGTGTCGTGGCGCGGGAGGTCGGTGGGCGCGTCGCCGGTGCCGCCGCAGTTGCGGATCAGGCCGGGCACGCGGTTCACGCCGTCGAGCGGCAGCACCGTGCCGCCGCCCGCGACGGAGCCGGACCAGGTGGGTCGGGCCACGGCCGCGCGGCGGGCGTCGGCGGAGAACAGCAGCGAGGGGCGGCCGCCCACCGACTCGCTCAGCACCCGCCCGTCGTACACGCCGAGCCCGGCCGGGTCGCCGGGGGCGCCCGCCGCCGGGTCCAGGACGAAGAAACCGCCGTTGACCGCGGCGGTCGCGCCCCGGGCCGCGGCCAGCGCCCCGGTCCTCTCCCTCCGTTCCAGGTCCGGGCCGAAGTCGCCGGCCAGTTCACCGCGGAAGGTCCGCGGGTCGACGGTCAGCACGCGGACCACCCACGGGCCGCGGTCCGTCGCCGCCCCGTCCCAGCCGGTGAAGACGGTGGACGCCGTGTGTCCCGCCGCCCGGACCCGCGCCCGTTCCGCCTCGGCCGCGGACCGGTCGTCGTGCCGGCCCACGCGGACCCGGAACCCCAGCGGGCCGCCCGGATGGTCGGCCGCGGGCGGGGTCGTGACCTCCTCCACGCGGGGCGTGAACCCGCCGGTGCGGAGCGCGGCCGCCAGCCGGTCGGCCCGGGCGCGGCCGGCGACGGCGGTGGGCGGCGCGTCGGGGTCGGGCGAACCACTGCCCCCGGGGACGGCGACCTCCACCGTCCACGCCTGCGCCGGGTCCTCGGCGCCGCGCACGATGGTGGTGAGGGTGACACCGGGCTGCAGCGTCTCGGTGGTCCGGGTCTCCGGGAGGTCCCGCGGGCCGAGCGGCAGCACGGCGGGGACCGCGCGTGCGGGGGTCGCGCCCGCGAGGCCCGTGTCCGCGGGGGCATGGCCCGCGGGGGCCTGGTCGGTGGCGGCCGCGCCCTCGGGGGCCGCGTCCACCGGGGCCGTGAGGGTGGCCGCCACCAGCAGGACGCCCGCGAGCACGGTCGGTCTCCTGATCAGCATGGGCGGGACTCAACCACATGCCACGGCGACCGGGCAGGCCCCGTGACACGAGTTCATCGCGCCTTCAACGCCCGTTCCCGGTCGGTCGTTCGAGGCGGCGGACCGGTCCGGCGGGCCGAGGCGATCTGTCGCGGCGGCCCCGGGCCCGCCACACTGGTGCCGCTCGGCACGGCTCGTGTCCGTGACCGGGCGGGAGCGGCTCGACGGGGGGAGTGGGCGTCACCGTGGCAGTGAACGATCCGTCCGACGACGAGGTCCGCGCGGCGCTCCGCGCCCATGTGGCCCGGTCCGGTCCGGGGAGGCGGCGCCCCGCCCCCGCGCCGGAGGACTTCGTCCTCACCCGCCTGCCTCTCCTCGAGGCCACCGTCACCCGCCGCGTCGAGCACCGCACCGAACGGCTGGAGGCCCGGCCGGGCGCCGTCGACCTCGCCCACCTGCCGACCTACGACGTCCTCGCGAAGCACAAGCTGGGCCCGCACGAGACGCCGCTGGAGGAACCGCTCGACCTGGTCCGGCGCGGTTCCCTGCACCTGCGGGCCTGCGACTGCGGCAACGGCCGTCGTTCGTGCGCCGACTGCGGGGGCAAGCGGTACCGGCCGTGCGAACCCGCCGTGGTGTGCAGCGTCTGCGAGGGCATCTCGGCGTGCGCCCAGCCCCTGAAGCACGGCGGGATGCCGGATGCTCCCCGGGGAGCCCTGAAGCCGGACAGGACGGGCGCCGCCGACCGGCGGGTCACCTGCGAGGCGTGCCGCACGCCCGACAGCGCGTGCCCCGGCTGCCGGGGCTGGGGAAAGGTCCGGTGCGCCGACTGCAAGGGGAGCGGACGCGTCCCGTGCGGGCCGTGCGGCCGGAAGGGCACCGTCACGTGCGCCACCTGCGAGGGGTGGGCGAGCCTGACCTCCTGGACGGCGGGGCGGATCGCGTGGACACGGGAACCCGAGGTCGTCGCCCCGCCCGTCCCCCGGCCCCGCCGCGTGGCCTCGGTGCTGGACACGGCCGGCTGGCGGGAGGACCGCCTCGACGGCTACGTCCCACTTCCGGACAACCTCTCCCCCGTTCACCGGAACGCCGTGCAGCGGCATCTCGGCAGGCGGGACGACGAGAAGGCCCGGGAGGTCGTCGTCCGGCGCCTGGACGTAGTGCGGGCGGAGCTTCCGGTCCTCAGGCATCGCGAGTTCTACGTGTTCCGCGGCGCGGACGGACGGGTCAGGGTCGAGGACCGGCTGTCCGAGGCGGGCCGCTTCCGGTTCACGGCGGTCACCGTGGCGGCCCTCGCGCTCGTCGGGCTCGTCCTGTTCCTGGTGGCCCGCTGACCCCGGCCGCACCGGCGGCGACCGGGAGGTGCACGGGTTCGCGCGGCGGTTGTGCGGGGCGGCGGTGTTCCGCGAGCTGGGCGGGCTCGCCCAGCAGGGGCTCGCGGAGGCGATCGGGTACTCGCCGGAACAGGTCGCCTCGGTCGAGCAGGGGCGGCGCCCGGCAGGTCCGCGTTCACGGAGGCGGCGGAACGGGTCCTCCACGCGGAGGGCGCGCTGCGGGTCCTCAGGAGGACGTGGACCGGACGAAGCTGCCGCTGTTTTTCCGGGACTTCGCGCAGAAAGCCCGCGCACGGCTGGAGGCGCACTTTCCGCCGCTCGACGACGAGGTCATTGAGCAGCCTCACGGCACGGCCGGCCGGGCAGTCCCTGCCGCAGCGGAGGAAGCCGTCGGTGGTCTTCGCGTCGGAGTGCCTACGACCGCTTGAGTTCGAGCTCTATTCGGGGTTCGCTGCTAGCAGATTTGCACCCAAGGGGGTCAGGACGTGCACCGTCTTGTTTGCCCATCGGTGAGAGGTGATCAGGTCCGCTTCGCGGAGAGCAGTGGCGTGCCGGCTGGCTGCGGGCGGGGCCAGGCCGACGCGTCGAGCCAGCTCTCCTGTTGTGCAGCCGTTCTCGATATTACGCAAAGCGGCGGCTCGGCTCGCTCCGAGGAGGCGTTCAAGGGCCTGAGACCTGCGGGAATCGGTCTGGCCTGCTGCTGTCCACCATTGCGGACCTCGCGCAACGGGATAGACCAGCACAGGTGACAGGGTCGGGTCGATGAGGGTGACCGGAGCGCGCCAGCAGAATACTGACGGGATCAGCAGCAAGCCTCGCCCATTGAGATGGATGTCGCGATTGGCGGGGTAGTCGACCTCGAGTACCGGCCGCCTCCATTGCATGGTCGGCCGGAGACTGCCGAGCAGCGCCTCGACACCGTCCCCCAGGACGGCCCGGGCCCGCACCGCCCGGTCTGCATCGACAAGCGCCTGGATGCGTTGCCAGGCGGGAGCAACAGCGCACGCGTAGTAGCCGTGGAGCGCTTGGCCGAGCATGCGGAGTGCCGTTGGTTCGCCATCGGCCAGTGGGCGTACCCATGTAGGCGTGCCCGGCAGGACAGCCAGCTCGTTGCGTAGTCGGTGAACAGGCGTGGAGAGCACCGCGTCTATGCCTGCTGCCAAGCCGTGAGTTGCCTGAGCGGGGGTTAGGAAATCGGGGAAGTCGCCTCTGGGAGGAGCGAGGTACCGGACAAGACGAATTTGTTCCGGCGGGAGCTGGCGGAGCCGAAGACGGGCCTGTGTACGCCAAACGTTGAAAACGGCTTGTCCGTCGCGGTTGCCCAGCAGGTTCGCACTGAGTACCGCTTCCCACAGCGGGTCCGGGCCTGGTGCGAGCCTGGTGCGGAGTAGGTCCTCGCCGGTGAAGTGCACTCTGAGCATCGCTGTCCCTCGAACGCATCGATGCTGATCTTGCATGCCCTGTATGCCACTTGAGCAGTGTCTTTTCGCCCAGATGCAATCACCTCCCACAGGTGGACTTCTCCCTAGCATCCTGGCCTTCGCAACACCTCGGGAGGAAGCCGAAAGGACGATGTGACCAAAAATGGTAGGCGCATCACCTGATACCGCCGGTCTCTTGCCGAGCCTCGGATCTGCACCACGGCCTGCCGCACTCGGCGGAGGTCGATCCTGTTGCGGTCGCACTCACGTGTGACACCAACCGAAAGGATTGAGATATGCGTTTGATGCGTACCAGGGCGTGGGCTACTGCTGTGCTGCTGTTCGGGGCGGGCCTGGGAGGAGTGGTGGGGACGGCGAGCACTGCGCAGGCCTCGGTGGCCGAGTGCAGCAACGGCGCCAACGGGTTCGTCAGCATTCCCTACAACAAGAGCGGAAGCGTGAAGACCAGCGTGTCCCTCGGCCGCACCACCGTCCAGCTGCACGTCGGCCCGATCAGCGGCAAGGACTACGGCTGGGCGAAGATCACCGGATCGACGGTGAAGGGCGACCAGGTGTGGCTGGACTGGACGACAACCGGGGGCAACGGGTGGCTGCAGTGCGGCCCCTGGTCCGTCCAGAGCGATGGGGCGCCCAACACCAGTGCCGCCCAGGTGGTCAAGTACACCGACTCCCAGTGGCTGTTCCGGGCCTGCGGTAAGCAGGTGGGTGGCAGCAGCAAGTGCACCGCTTGGTGGTAGAGGGCATCGGCGGGCTGCAACGGCGGTGTGCCTCGGGCTCCATGGCACACCGCCGTCCCTCTTCGTCACACCAGCACCGCAGGCTGGGTAGGTGTTGTTGCGCCGCACTTGAGGGCCGTGTCTTCGCCGGTCAGGCACAGGGTCGGCGATGCCCTGGAGGGTTGCGCCGGGCCGCCAGGGTCTCGCGGTCCACACGGGCACGGCGCGGCGCGGCGGCCTCCCTCGCCTGGGGACTGCGAGCTTCGGCCAGGGCATCGGGGTCAGCGACTACACGCTCGAAGGCCTCGCGCCCCTGCGCGATCAGCCAGCCGCGGAAGTAGTCGAAGCCGTCGTCGGAGCAGCCGCCGTTGATCACATAGGCGGCGGCCCACAGAGGGTTCGTGCAGGAGTCGGCCATGAGGTCCCACAGCACCTGTTGCGCAGCGACGATCTCCTCGGCCGGGTGAGTGGCCAGTTGCGAGGCTGCCCGGCGGGCGGCGTCTTCTCCGTCGTTCGGATCGGACGCCTGATGGCGGGCTGCCCCGACGAACTGCCAGAACTCCTGTCTGTCCATGGCGCAGAGCATGCCACCGGGTACTGACGTCGCGCCGGTCACGGGAGCTTGGATCATCGGCGCGGCCATGCCGCTCCCGTCAGCGCGCCCGCCCGGCGCACATCGGCTCCAGGGCACCTCCGCCCTCGCGAGGACGGGTGCCGGGGCTCGGGACCGTGAAGCTGGACGTGCCGGGGCGAGCACGGGCCCCTCAGGTGTCCGCGTCGACCTCCATGGCGTCGTCGTCCGCGCCGACCTTCGTGCCCTCGCGGTCCGTGTCGGAGTCGCTGTTCTGGTCCCAGGTGAGGTCGCCGTCCTGGGTGAAGGTGATGAAGGTGCCGCCGGCCGCGTCGACCAGTTCGTGCAGGTACTCGGCGTAGTCCTCGACGCTCTCCTCCTCGTAGGCCGTCATGCCCTTGTTGGCCGCCTTGCTCGGCCAGAGAGGACCCGGGTAGACCTCGACGTCGCCGTTGCGGACGGGGGTGGCGTAGATCTGGGTGTAGCAGACGACGCAGGGGCGCTTGACGCCGACCGTCTTCGCGGGGTCGAAGCCGGCGAGTTTCTGCAGTCGCCGTTCGGCGTGGAGGCCGTCGTCGTCGGCGGAGACGTCGGCGGGCACCTTGACCGTCATGCCCGCGATCTCGGCGTAGTCCCCGCTTTCGGTCTCGCCCTCGACCACCCGGTCGGACAGCTTGCCGGTGTGGCGGGCGAAGCGGTCCTTGGCCTCCGCGTCGGGCTCTCCGAAGTGCTCGACGAGGGCCTTGGCGAAGGCCTTGCCGGTGCTGTGCTGCCCCGCGAGTTCCCGCAACTTCGCGTTGTGGATGTTGCGGTTGGCGGAGATGTACAGGTCGGTGCCGATCGCGCTGACCTGAACCTCCTCGGCGGGCGAGGAGGTGGCGCTCCCCAGGTACTCCTTGGCGAGGGTCGAGATCCAGCGCATGCTCTGGGTGGTCCGGGCGGGGGCGAAGTCCTTCGGCGAACGGGTGTTGCGCGAGCCCTTGTAGATCTTCTCCGTGGCGTTCAGGGCCCCGGTCTCGTTCTCCTCGGGCACCCGCCGCGCCAGGTGCAGGGTGCGGTTCTGGGCACCGCCGTGCGACGTCCAGCCCCAGTTCTCGACCAGCTCCCTGATCAGCTCGTCCTTCGCGTTGGCCGTACCGCCCTTCCTGCCCTTCTTCCTGGCGCCGGTCTTCACCCTGGCCGCCTTCGGCATCCGCTGGACGGACGCCGTACGGGCCGTCTGCCGCGCCGGGGCCCGCTGCACCGCCCCGCCCGCTCCGTCCGCTCCGCCTCCTCCGTCCGCTCCGGCACGCGTGGCCGGCCGGGGCGCGCTCATGACGCGCCGCGCGTTGGCCTCCGCCTCCTGTTCGAAGCGGTCCGAGGGGTCCGACACCCGCAGCCCCGAGCCGTTGTCTGTGCCGGAGACCGGCCCCTGCCGCTGCTGGATCACATGGGTCAATTCGTGCGCCAGCGTCTCCTTGTCCCGGCCGCCCTCCCCGAGGACGACGTGACTGCCCGACGTGTACGCGCGGGCGCCGATCTCCGACGCGGAGTCCTTGGCCGGACGGTCGTCGTGGACACGGACGTCGGAGAAGTCGGCGTCGAGCCGGGCCTCCATGTCCGCACGGGTGGAACGGTCCAGCGGACGGCCCGCGCCACGCAGGACGTCGTGCACCGAGGACCGCTGCGCCGAGGACCGCTGCACCGGTGCCTGCGCGCTCCTGTCGTGGCCGCACCCGGCTTCGTGCCGATGTTCCTGCTCCTCCTGGCCCACGCCCGCGCGCCGCATCCGCTGGACCACCGCCGCGTTGCCGATGCTTCCCTGCAGGCCTGCGAGGCCCGGGGCCGGGCCGGCGCCCGGAGCCTTCGGCCTGCCCGCCGGGAGCCGCTCGTCGTGGAGGTCGTCCTTCCGGCTCCTGCCGTGCGCGTGCATGAACTCTCCTGTCGGCCGGGAGTGATGTCCTGTCCCTTGGTAGACGATCACCACCGCCCCGTACAGGGGCCTCAGGGCAGACTCGGTTGACCGGAGAGGCAACGGTCGAACGAGCGAGCACGGAGACCCTGGCCGGGTGGACGCCTTCTCACGGCCCGATCCGCGCCGCGAACGCCGCGTACGCCTGGTCGTCGAAGAGGACGAACCTGACGTCCTCTACGGCGGTGTCCGCGGCCCGCACCGTGGCGACGGCGATGCGGGCCGCGTCGTCCATGGGCCAGCCGTACACCCCGGTGGAGATCGCGGGGAACGCGACGGTGCGGGCGCCGAGTTCGTCCGCGACGCGCAGGCACTCCCGGTGGCAGGAGGCCAGCAGCTCCGAGCGGTCCTCTTCCCGCGAGAAGACGGGGCCCACGGTGTGGACGACCCACCGGGCGTCCAGCCGCCCCGCGGTGGTCGCGACGGCCTGGCCGGTGGGGAGGCCGCGGCCGTAGTGGGAGGCGCGCAGGGCGCGGCACTCGGCGAGGATCTCGGGGCCGCCCCGGCGGTGGATGGCGCCGTCGACGCCTCCGCCGCCGAGGAGGGAGGAGTTGGCGGCGTTGACGACGGCGTCCACGGACTGCCGGGTGATGTCTCCCCGCACGAGGGTGATGCGGGTCATCGCCGGTTCGCCCTCAGGTGGCGCCAGACGGCCTTGGCCGCGTTGTGCCCGGACATGCCGTGGACGCCCGGTCCTGGCGGGGTGGCGGAGGAGCACAGGAAGACCGCCGGGTGGCGGGTCCGGTAGGGGTGCAGGGTGACCTCGGGCCGCATCAGCAGCCGCAGCCCGGAGGCGGCACCGCAGGCGATGTCGCCGCCGACGTAGTTGGCGTTGCGCGCGGCGAGTTCGGCGGGGCCGCTGACGGCGCGGGCCAGCACGCGGTCGCGGAAGCCGGGGGCGAAGCGCTCCAGTTGGCGCTCGACGGCGTCGGTGAGGTCGCCGGTCCAGCCGTTGGGGACGTGGCCGTAGGCCCAGAAGACGTGCTTGCCCTCGGGGGCACGGCCGGGGTCGGCGAGGCCGGGCTGGGTGGTGATCAGGAACGGGCGTTCCGGTGCGCGTCCCTCGCGGGAGGCGGCGTTCAGCGCCGTGCCGATCTCGGCGGCGCTCGCGCCGACCTGCACCGTGCCGGCCCGGCGGGCCTCGGGCGCGGTCCAGGGGACGGGGCCGTCCAGCGCGTAGTCGATCTTGAAGGCGGCGGCGCCGTACCGGTAGTCCTGGTAGGTGTTGCCGAGGCCCGCGATGCGGGCCAGCGCGGTCGGCGAGGTGTCGAAGACGTAGGCGCGGGCGGGCGGCAGGTCGTCGAGGCGCTTGACCTCGTAGCCGGTGTGCACGACGCCGCCGAGGTCCCGGAGGTAGCCGGCGAGGGCGTCGGAGACGGCCTGGGAGCCGCCGCGGGCGAACGGCCAGCCGCGGGCGTGGGCGGCCAGGGCGAAGACCAGGCCGACCGCCCCGGTGGCGAGGCCGCCGAGCGGGGCCATCACGTGGGCCACCAGCCCGGCGAACAGGGCCTTGAACCGCTCGTCGTGGAAGCGCCGCATCAGCCAGGTGGACGGCGGCAGTCCGGTGAGGCCGAAGCGGGCCAGGGAGACGGGGTCCCGGGGCAGGGCGGTGAGCGGCAGCGACATGAAGTCGCGCACCAGCGTGTCCCAGTTCCGCAGGAACGGCTCGGCCAGCCGCCGGTAGGCGCCCGCGTCACGCGGCCCGAAGGAGGCCGCCGTCTCGGCGACGGAGCGGGCGAGCACGGCGGCGGTGCCGTCGGTGAACGGATGCGCCATCGGCAGCGGGGCGTGCACCCACTCCAGCCCGTACCGCTCCAGCGGCATCCCGCGGAAGGCGGGCGAGTTGATGCCCAGCGGGTGGGCGGCGGCACACGGGTCGTGCCGGAACCCGGGCAGCGTGAGCTCCTCGGTGCGCGCGCCGCCGCCCACCGTGTCCTTGGCCTCGAACACGGCGACCGAGAACCCGCGCCGGGCGAGCTCCACGGCGGCCGTCAGCCCGTTCGGGCCCGCGCCCACCACGACCGCGTCGAGTATCGATGTCGCCGGCACCTCGGACTCCTTCGTCGGCGGTGACCCCCTGGGTGATCAGGATAGGCCGCCGCGCCGACACCGGTACGGAGCGGGGCCTGAGCGCGGCCTGAGCGTTTCCGCGACGGTGCCGCGGCAGCGTTTCCGCGACGGGCCGCGGTCGGGCGGACACGGCGGGGCCCGGGCGGCCGGGGGCGGGCACGCCCCCGGTGGTCTCCCCACGCCGCTCAGGCCGCCTCGGTCCCCGGAGGGCGAGGTCAGCGCCCGACCGCGTAGCCCTGCATGCCGCGGGGGTTGGCGGCCGCCGACAGCACGCCCGTCTCCGGGTCGCGGGCGACGGCGCACAGCCGGCCCTCCGACCACGCCTCGCCCACCCGCACGTCGTGGCCGCGGCGGCGCAGCTCCTCGACGACGGCCGGGTCGGTGCGGGACTCGACGACGACCCGGCCGGGGTGCATGCCGCGGGGGTAGAAGGAGCCGGGGAAGGACTCGTTGTGCCAGTTCGGGGCGTCGATGGCGCCCTGGAGGTCGAGGCCGCCGCGGACCTCGGCGCGTTCGGCGACGGCGAGGAAGAAGTGGAGCTGCCACTGGTCCTGCTGGTCACCGCCGGGGGTGCCGAAGGCCATGACCGGCACGCCGTCGCGCAGGGCGAGGGAGGGGGTGAGGGTGGTGCGGGGGCGGCGGCCCGGGGTGAGGGTGTTGGGCAGGCCCTCCTCCAGCCAGGTCATCTGCAGCCGGGTGCCGAGCGGGAAGCCGAGTTCGGGCACGACCGGGTTGGACTGCAGCCAGCCGCCGCTCGGGGTGGCGGCGACCATGTTGCCCCAGCGGTCGACCACGTCGAGGTGGCAGGTGTCGCCGCGGCTGCCGCCGTCCGGGGCGACGGTGGGTTCGCCGACGCCGAGGGCGCTGAACCCGGGCTCGTCGTCGGCCGTCAGGTGGGCCTGGGCGGCGAGGCGGGGGGTGCGGCCGCCGGGGCTGCCGGGCCGCAGCTCGTACGAGGCCTTTGCGGGGTCGATCAGGCGGCGGCGCTCGGCGTTGTACGCGGCGGACAGCAGGTCGGCGAGGGGGACCTCGCCGGGGGCGGCGTCGCCGTACCAGGCCTCGCGGTCGGCCATGGCCAGCTTGCAGCCCTCGATCAGCAGGTGGAGGTGGTCGGCGGTACCCGAGGGCGGCAACCGGTCCGGCAGCAGGGCGAGTTGCTGGAGGAAGACGGGGCCCTGGCTCCACGGACCGGCCTTGCAGAGGGTCCAGTCGCGCCACCGGAAGGTCGCGGGGGCCTCGTACGTCGCCGACCAGGAGGCGAGGTCCTCCGCGGTGAGGGTGCCGGTGTGGCGTTCGCCGCTGGTGTCCAGGGTGGGGCGGGCCGACCGGTCGAGCAGGGCACGGGCGACGAACCCGGAGCGCCAGATCTCGCGGGCGCGGTCGATGCGGGCCGCGCGGTCGCCGCCGGGCGCCCCGGCCTCGGCTATCAGGCGCCGCCAGGTGGCGGCCAGCGCCGGGTTGCGGAACAGCGTCCCGGGGCGCGGGAGTTCACCGCCGGGCAGGTACACCTCGGCGGAGGTCGTCCACTCGGTCTCGAACAGCTCCCGCACCGTCGCCACGGTCTGCGCCATCCGCTCCACGGGCGGGTGGCCGTCCTCGGCGTACCCGATCGCGTACTGGAGGACGTCGGCGAGCTCCTTGGTGCCGTGGTCGCGCAGCAGCACCATCCAGGCGTCGAACGCCCCGGGCACGGCGGCGGCCAACGGGCCAGTGCCGGGGACGAGTTCGAGGCCGAGGCCGCGGTAGTGGGCGACCGTCGCACCGGCGGGCGCGACGCCCTGCCCGCACAGCACCCGCACGTCTCCCCCGGCGGGCGCCAGCAGGATCGGGACCTCGCCCGCGGGGCCGTTGAGGTGCGGTTCGACGACGTGCAGCACGAACCCGGCCGCCACCGCCGCGTCGTAGGCGTTGCCGCCGTCCTCCAGCACCGCCATCGCCGACTGCGAGGCGAGCCAGTGCGTGGACGACACCATGCCGAAGGTGCCCTGCAGCGTGGGCCGGGTGGTGAACATGCCGGTGATTCCTCTCGGTTCGAGATCTCCGCGCGGGTGCCTACCCCGCCTGCTCCGGGCTCAGACGCCCCGCCGGCGCGCGAGGCCCCCCGGGCCGGTCCATCTCCCGCCAGTACGGGCGGAGTCCGGCGAGGGTGGTGGCCAGGAAGTACAGCACCGCGCTCACCAGGAGCACCGGGGCGGCTCCCGCCAGCCCCACCGCCGCTCCGGCGAGCAGCCCGCCGAACGGGATCCCGGCGAACGCGACCGAGTCGGCGAGGGCGTTGACGCGGCCGAGCATCTCACGGGGGACCCGCTCGACCATGACCGCTCCCAGCACGGGGTTGATGAACCCGCCGCCGAGGCCCGCGACCACGAACACGGCCAGCACCAGGGGGACCGGCAGGTCGCCGAGCAGGACCAGCCGCACCGGCGCGCCGAGGAGCGCGAACCCGCCGAGGACCACCAGCCGCCGGTCGAGCCGGTGGGCGAGGACGGCGGCGAGCACGCTGCCGACCACGGCGGCCCCGCTGAACACCGCCATCACCAGGCCCAGGAGGGCGGGGCCGTGGCCCGATTCCCTGGCCCACACGGGCAGCAGGACGGACATGAACGCGGCGTCCAGCAGGTTGGTGACGGCGACCGTCAGGACGACGGTGAGGAGCAGGGCGTCGCGCCGGACGAAGGTGAGGCCCTCGCGCAGGCTGCGCCAGTAGCCCTGGGTCCCGGCGGTGCGGGCGGCGGGCCGCCCCACCGTGCGGGGCAGGGCCAGCGCGACGACGACCGAACCCGTCGCCATGCAGGCGGCGTTGACCAGCAGGACGGTCATCGGGCCGAACAGCGAG
The DNA here is from genome assembly GCF_040643475.1 of Streptomyces sp. NPDC047130. Lineage (NCBI taxonomy): Bacteria > Bacillati > Actinomycetota > Actinomycetes > Kitasatosporales > Streptomycetaceae > Streptomyces > Streptomyces sp. NPDC047130. The sequence continues at coordinate 86,771 of NZ_JBEYUK010000010.1, forward strand.
ACCAGCACGCCGCCGACCGCCGGGCCGACGGTGGAGGCGAGCCGTTCGGTGGTGGCGGAGACGGCCATGGCCCGTTCCATCGGGATGCGGCCGCGGTCGGCCGCCTCGGGGACCATGACCTCCTTGGCCAGGTCGCCCGGCCCGCGGGCGGCGCCGATCAGCGCCACCAGCACCAGCAGGACGGGCAGGGTGAGCAGGTCCTTGGCGTGCAGGACCGGCACCGCGAGCGCGGCCACGGAGCTCACCAGGTCGGTGGTCCAGGAGACGACGCGCGGGCCGACCCGGTCCACCACCGGTCCGCCGAGCGCCTTGACCACCACGAGCGGCGCCATCTGGCAGAACGCCACCAGACCGGTGTGCGCGGCGCTGCCGGTGGTGACCAGCACGAACCAGGGGATCGCCACGGCGGCCACCCGGGTGCCGGTGAACGACACCGCCATCGCGGCCAACACGCCGATCAGCGGCTTCAGTTCACGTCCTGCGGTACCGCTCCCCGCGCTTCCCGTGCCCTCCATGCCTGGTCTCCCCCCTGTGGCGTGCGGACCGTCAGCCGCCGTCCCGGGTCCCGGGCGGCTCCTCCTCGCCCGGGTCGGGCAGGATCTGGAGGATCACCGAGACGGTGCCCGCCGCGGCGGGCGCGGAGTCCGCGGCCCCGGTGCCCTCCTCCCGGTGCCGCCGCACCACGGCGACCAGTTCCTCGCGCAGCGCGACGGCCTCCTCGGGAGTGAGCCGCAGCGCCCAGTCGTTCATGTCGAAGACCTCCCGCCACCGGGCGGGGAGGGTGTCCACCTCGGACACCGCCTGCTGGACCCGCAGGGCGTAGGTGTCGGCGACGGACTGGAGGTAGGCGCGGGTGGCGTCCGGTTCGCGGTCGGCCAGATCACGGTCGGCGAAGCAGGTCACCCGGTGGGCCGCCCGCCACCACCGCTCGCGGGCGTTGCCCCGGTCGGTGAGTTCCTCGACGAACCCGGCCTCGGCCAGCTGCCGCAGGTGGTAGCTGGCGCTTCCGGAGTGCACCCCGAGCCGCTCGGCGAGCCGGGTCGCCGTCGACGGCCCGTGCCGGCGCAGCAGTCCGACGATCCGCACGCGCAGGGGGTGGGCCATCGCCCGCAGGCCTTTCGCGTCCAGCCGGACCTCGTCGCTCTTCCACATGACGGCCACCGTAGACCGCCAAGAACTCTTTGCAAAGACTTCTTCGCGAAGAATCTTTGGCGATCGCCGTGAGAGAGGCCAGGGGCGACTCCAGGGGACGGGGCCGCCGCTGCGGGCCGGGCCGCCACGGGCGACCATGGTGTTACCTGGGCAATCGCCCACGGAACCGTCCGGAAGGGAACGAAGGCCGTGCATGGCGAGTACAAGGTGCCCGGCGGGAAGCTGGTCGTGGTGGACCTGGAGGTCCGGGACGACCAGCTGCGCGATGTGCGCGTCGCCGGGGACTTCTTCCTGGAACCCGACGAGGCGATCCTCGCGATCAACGGCGCCCTGGAGGGCGCGCCCGCCTCGACGGACGCCGCCGGGCTGGCGGCCCGGATCACGGCGGCGCTGCCGGAGTCGACCGTGATGCTGGGCATCACCGCGGAGGGCGTCGGGACCGCCGTGCGGCGCGCGCTGGCCCACGCGACCGAGTGGGGCGACTACGACTGGCAGCTCGTGCACATGGAGCCGCAGGCCCCGGCCCTGCACATGGCGCTGGACGAGGTGATCACCGCGGAGGTGGCGGCCGGCCGGCGACCGCCGACGCTGCGGGTGTGGGAGTGGGCCGCTCCGGCCGTGGTCATCGGCAGCTTCCAGTCCCTGCGCAACGAGGTCGACCCCCGGGGCGCGGCCCGGCACGGCATCACCGTGGTGCGGCGGATCTCCGGGGGCGGCGCGATGTTCGTCGAGCCGATGAGCACCATCACGTACTCCCTCTCGGTGCCGGACTCGCTGGTCTCCGGGCTCTCCTTCGCCGACAGCTACGCCTATCTCGACGACTGGGTGCTGGGCGCGCTCGGCGACATGGGCATCAAGGCCTGGTACCAGCCGCTCAACGACATCGCGACGGAGGCCGGGAAGATCGCCGGCGCGGCGCAGAAGCGGGTGGTCGGCCCGGACGGCGGACCGGGTGCGGTGCTGCACCACGTGACCATGTCCTACGACATCGACGCCGACAAGATGCTCGAGGTGCTCCGGATCGGCAAGGAGAAGATGTCCGACAAGGGGACCAGGAGCGCCAGGAAGCGGGTCGACCCGCTGCGGCGCCAGACCGGTCTCGCACGGGAGCAGGTCATCGAGAACATGATCGCCTCGTTCCGGGGCCGCTACGGGCTGACGGCCGGCGCGGTCACCCCGGAGGAGATGGCCCGCGCGGAGGAGCTGGTGCGGACGAAGTTCGCGACGGAGGAGTGGACCGCGCGGGTGCCGTGACCGAAAACCGCCGGCCGGAAATCGCTGTAGCAGTCACCCCACTGAATGCAGTACTTCTTATACATGAGCGAGCAGGTGCACAACAGGCTGTCGATGGTGCGTGCCGAGCGGAAGGTGTCGCGGCAGGTGCTGGCCGAGGCCGTGGGGGCGCACTACCAGACCATCGGTTACATCGAGCGGGGGCAGTACAACCCCAGCCTCGATCTGGCGTTGCGCATCGCCCGGTACTTCGGCCTGCCGGTGGAGGCGCTGTTCTCCCTGGAGCCGTTCGCGCCGCTCACCGAAGAGGTCTACGGAGGGAAGCAGTGATGACGACGACGTCCACGAGCCGGCTCACGCGCTACGACCGGGCGATGCTCCGCCTGATGAACCGGGGGGAGGGCCGCGCCCTGTACGCGACGGCGGCCCGCCGCCGGGGGGTCGTCGCGGTGCACGTGGCCCTCACGCTGGCGCTGGGCGGGCTGCTGCTGTACGTCTACCTGGCGGAGGAGGGCCAGTGGTGGGCCGTCGCGCCGATGGCCGTGCTGCTGCTCGGCTGGTGCGTGTGCACCGGCGTCATCAACAGCGCCACCCGAGGCCTGCTGGAGCTGCGGGAGCGGGCGCTGGACGAACGGCAGCTCGCCGAACGGACGAGGGTGCAGGCGCGGGCGCACTGGACGATGACCCTGCTGCTGCTGACGGTGTCGGTGGTGCTGCTGGTCGCCGGGGCCGTGAGGGGGCACGCCCCGACCGCCTACGCGGCGCCCGTGCTGATCGCCGTGCTGGTGACGCACTGGCTGATGCCGTTGTGGGTGGCGGGCCTCATGGCCGGGGACGAGCCGGACGACGAGCCGCTGGGGGTCTGACCCGCGGGGCGGCGTCGGCGCCGCCCCGCCCCACCGCCCAGCCCCGCCACGCCCCACCGCCCCACCGCCCAGTCCCAGCGCCCCGTCCCAGCGTTCCGTCTCACCGTCTCGCCCACATGGCGAGACGCGTGGTCCCTACAGGCATCGCGTCCGTATCCTCGTTCGCATGTCCGCACCCGCCTCGCTGCTGTGTCTCGCGCTCTTCGCGACCTCGGCCTGGTGCGTCGACGACGCTCTCTGTCGCAGCTGACCGCGCCCGTGCGTCGCCGGCGCCCCACGCTCCGGCGACGGTTCCCGAACGCCTTCGGCTCCGTCCCCCACGCGACCCTGGAGACACTCCTTGACCACCGCGCCTCCCACCGAGGTGACGGCCGCGCCGCCGCACGCGCAGGCCACCGTCCGCCTCTCCCCCGCCCGGACCTCCCGCCCCGCTCCCCCGGCGCCGCCGCTGCGTCCGGTCCGCAAGGGGCCGCTTGCCGTCTCCGCCCTCGCGTCGGTGGCGCTCACCGCCTACGTGTGGACCACGCACGGGGCCCGGCCGGGCGTGCTGCTCCTGCTCGGCCTCGGGCTCGGGGTCGGCCTGTTCCACTCCCGGTTCGGATTCACCTCCGCCTGGCGGCAACTGGTCGCCGTCGGCAACGGCACCGGGCTGCGCGCCCACACCCTGCTGCTGGGCACCACGGCCACCCTCTTCGCCCTCGTCATCGGCACGGGGACAGGTCTGTTCGGGTCGACGCCGGCCCCGTCGTCCGGGCCGCTGGGCATCGGTCTGCTGCTCGGGGCCGTGCTCTTCGCCGTCGGGATGCAGCTCGGCGGCGCCTGCGCCTCCGGCACCCTCTACGTGGTCGGTTCCGGCCAGTCCACGCTGCTGCTCACGCTCGGCGGCTTCATCGGCGGCGCGACCCTCGCCGCCTGGCAGTTCGACCTCTGGAAGGACCTGCCCGCGCTGGAACCGGTCGTGCTGGCCGATCACATCGGCTGGTTCGGCTCCTGGGCCGTCACGATCGCCGCGCTGGCGCTGATCGTCCTGGTGACCCGGCGGATCCAGGCGCGCCGCAACCCGCCGCCGGTGGACACCGTGCCGTCCGCCCGGGGCGCCCTGGCCCGCGTGGTGCGCGGCTCCTGGCCGCCGGCGGCCGGCGCCCTGGTCCTCGCCGTCCTCGGCGGCGCGGTGCTGCTGGTCTCCGGCGGCGCCTGGGGCGTCACCAGCGCCTTCAGTCTCTGGGGCTCCGAGCTGATCGGCGCCCTGGGCGGCCACCCGGAGAACTGGACGTGGTGGCAGCGCCCCGGCAACGCGGAGATGCTCGCCGGTCCGGTGCTGGCCGACAGGACCAGCCTGACCGACATCGGGATCATGCTCGGCGCCGCGGTCGCCGCCTCGCTCGGCGGCACCTGGGCCCTGCACCGGAACATCCCCTGGCGGACGGCCGTGGCCGCGGTGCTCGGCGGCGTCCTGATGGGCATCGGCGCCCGCCTGGCCGGCGGCTGCAACATCGGCGCGTACCTGGCGGGCATCGCCTCCGGCAGCCTGCACGGCTGGCTGTGGGGGGCGTTCGCCCTCGGCGGGACGTGGATCGGCCTCAAGCTGCGTCCGCTGTTCGGTCTCGGCAACCCCAAGCCGGGCGACGGCGTCTGCTGACCCCCGGGCCCCCGCGCGGGGGCCCGGGCGGCCCGCCCGCCGCCGGAGCGACCGGCTCCGCCGTCACGTCGGCGTGACCGGTCGGCCACGGAGCGAGTTCGGACTTCCGTACCGGCGGAAACACATGTTTGACTGGCGTCCGCCCGCTCCGGCGGGCTCCGCCGTCGTCTCCCAGAGAAGTGCGCCGTGCCCTTTCCCCTGCCGCTTGCTCTCACCGTGCGCCTGATGCCGGTCGTCGTGCTCGCCTCCGTGGGCTGGGCGATGTCCGCGGGCCCGCTCGCCGACGCGCCTCAGGCCGCCGCGAGCGACCGGGGGAGCGGCACGTCCGGTGCGGCCTCGGACTCCGGCGAGGACGGGGGCGACGACGACGGCGACGGGGCTGCCGAGAAGGACCAGGGTGCGTCGGAGAAGTCCGGCGGGCAGGAGGAGAAGCGGTACGAGAAGGCCCCGGACCCGTGCGAGGCGTTGGCGAAGAAGACCGTCTCCTCCCTGGTGCCGGGCAAGCTGACGAGCGGGGAGCTGCCGTCCACCGACAAGGACGTGCGGCGGATGTGCCAGTGGAACGCCCTCAAGGGCTACTCCTACCACTGGCTCGACGTCTCCTACGAGATCCGGCGGTCCACCGAGGACGCGGAGAAGGCCTTCGACCGCGTCGCCGCCGGCAAGGGCGGACCGTTCAAGGGCCTGGGCGACGAGGCGTACTCCCTCAGCGCGGTGACCAGCGACAAGGGCAACAAGGTCCAGGAGACCGAGCTCACCGTCCGCTCGGGCAACGCGCTGATCGTGGTCACCTACAACGGCGGCGACTTCGTGGAGAAGACGACGCCGAGCGCCGACAAGATCCGTGACGGCGCGGCGAAGGCGGCGGGCGAGGCACTGGCCGCGCTGGAGAAGCCGGCCGGCTGACCACGCCGCGGCGCAGGCGTCACCGCCCCCGCCCGCGCCCGCGCGGCGGTGGATCCCCAGCGGCAGCACCAGCAGGACGTAGAGGACCAGTGACGTGCCGAGGCCGACCGCCCAGCCGTGGTCGGCCAGGCCGGGCCAGTTCCGGCCACGCGGTACAAAAGTGGGGTCCGTCCGCGCGGCAGAGCCCCGGCAGGCCGGCCACCAGGCCGAGCCAGGTGAAGACGCACAGCCCAGCGGGTCCTGGCACAGCTTCCACGGCATGATCAGCACCGCGATGACCGCGGTGGCCCGCGCCCCGGTGCGGAACCCGATCCGCCGCGGCGGGGGAAGCGTCCCGCATCCGGGGTGGCCCTGCCGGGGCGGGGCGTCAAGCGCCGTCGCGGGCCGGCGCCCCGGCGGAGGCGCCGAGTACCGGGACGATCCCGGCCCCGTACGCGTCGACGACCTTCTCCCGCGCGTCGTGCATCGCGTACACGGCGAACTGGTCGACGCCCAGGTCGCGCAGGGCGGACAGCTTCTCCAGGTGCCGCTCGACGGGCCCGAGGACGCAGAACCGGTCGACGATCTCGTCGGGCACGAAGGCGGTGTCCGGGTTCCCGCTGCGCCCGTGGTGGGAGTAGTCGTAGCCCTGGCGGGCCCTGATGTAGTCGGTGAGCTCGGGCGGCACCACACCGGTGTCCGCGCCGTAGCGGGCGACCAGATCGGCCACGTGGTTGCCGACCATGCCGCCGAACCACCGGCACTGTTCGCGGGCGTGGGCGAGCGCCTCGGGCGAGTCGTCGTCCGTGACGTAGGCGGGGGCGGCGACGCAGACGGTCACCGCGTCCGGGTCCCGTCCGGCGGCCGCGGCGGCCTCCCGGACCGCCTTGACCATGTACTCGGTGAGGTACAGGTCGGCGAGCTGCAGGATGAACCCGTCCGCCTGCTCGCCCGCCAGACGCAGCGCCTTCGGCCCGTAGGCGGCCATCCACACCGGGAGCCGCGACCCGGGCCGCACCCACGGGATGCGGACGACCGTGCCGTCGCCCAGGTCGGCCTCCTCGCCGGAGGCCAGGGCGCGGATCGCCCGGATCGCGGCGCCCACGGTGGCGAGGGAGTTGGGGCGGCGCCCGGCCACCCGCATGGCCGAGTCGCCGCGCCCGATACCGCAGACGGTGCGGTCGCCGAACATGTCGTTGAGGGTGGCGAAGGTGGAGGCGGTGACCTCCCAGGCGCGGGTGCCGGGGTTGGTGACCATCGGGCCGACGACCAGGCGTTCGGTCCGCGACAGGATCTGGCTGTGGATCACGAACGGCTCCTGCCAGAGCACGGCGGAGTCGAAGGTCCAGCCGTGGGTGAAGCCGTTGTCCTCGGCGCGGCGCATCAGTTCGATCACGCGGGAGGCGGGCGGGTCGGTCTGCAGGACGAGTCCGAGATCCATGGGCGGGCTCCTGGAGGACGAGGGGTGGCCGAAAGAGGAGTGGTGTGGCGTGCTCACGTCGACCAGGTCGTGCGCGGAGTCTGGTTACCGTCCCGTAGGGCCGTTACCTTACCCCCGGTAACAGCAACCCTGGCGTCACACCCGGTCACGGGAGACAGGAGCACAGCGTGAGACTCAAGGTCGGACGCGGACGGATGTTCCCCGCGCTCGCGGTCGCGACGGTGCTGGCCGTCACGGGTACGGGGCAGGCCAACGCCGAGGAGGCCGGGCAGCAACGCGAGGTTCTGTACGTCGCCAACAACTGGGAGGGCACCGCCAGCGTGCTCTCCTCGGACTCCCGGCTGACGCCCGTCGGGAAGCTGAACCTGATCCCCGACAAGGAGCAGCGCCTGCGGGAGATCTACCTCAATCCGGTGCGGCTGGCTGGCTTCCTCGTCATCCGGGAGACCGCGGGCGAGGGCCACGACCAGTTCGCCGACGACATGTACTCCACCCCGGACGGCTCCTCGGTGGTCGTCTCCCGGCCCAGCTTCGCCGACGTGGTCTCCATCTCGCTGACCACGGGCCGGATCAACTGGCGCTTCCAGGTGGACGGCTTCCGCTCGGACCACATGGCGGTCTCCCCGGACGGCAACCGGGTCGCGGTCTCCGCCTCCACCGGCAACAAGGTGCACGTCCTCGACATCACCACCGGCCGGGAGATCGGCAACTTCCCCACCGGGGACAAGCCGCACGAGAACGTCTTCACCTCCGACGGCAAGATCTGGAACATGTCCATCGGCGAGGTCAACAACGACCTCGACGCGCCCTGGCTGGACTTCCTCAAGGGCGACCGGAAGATCACCGTGGCCGACGCGGAGACGCTCGAGGTGGAGCGCACCATCGACATGCGCCGGCGCCTGGACGCGGCGGGCCACGACGAGTACTCGGACGCGGTCCGACCGGCGGCGTTCAGCCCGGACGAGTCGAAGCTCTACTTCCAGGTGTCGTTCTTCAACGGCTTCTTCGAGTACGACGTGGCCTCCGACCGGATCACCCGCGTCAAGACCCTGCCGAAGAACCCGGCCACCTCCGACGAGCGGACCAGCTTCGTCAACGACTCCCGCCACCACGGCCTGACCATGCAGCCGAACGGCGACAACCTGTGCGTCGCCGGGACCATGGACGACTACGCGACGATCGTGAACCGCTCGACGCTCCAGGAGGGCCCGCTGGTCCCGGTCTCCAAGCCGTACTGGTCGACGGTCACCGGCGATGGCACGGCGTGCGTCGTCTCGGAGTCCGGCGCGGACCAGGTCACCTCGATCTCCTTCGCCACCGGCCGGAAGGTCGCCTCCACGCCGGTGGGCGACCACCCGCAGCGGGTCCGCCTCGGCACGGTGCCCGCGGGCTGGAGCGGCGTCGGCTGACCGCCGGGCCGCCGGGCCGGCGTGGGCGTGCCGTTCCGGTCGCCGCGTCCGCATACCGCCTCCCGTGGGTGCTCGACGGGCCGTGCCGTGCGGACCATGGTGACCCCCGCCCCCTGCCGCGGGAAGGGCGCCTCGCTCGTGGTGTCGCCCGTCAGGGGGAAGGTCGGGGGCGAGGTCAGAGCACGAGGGCCTCGAACTCCCACTCCGGCTCCCCGCCGAGCGGCAGGGCCTCGCGGAGCCTGCCGCACCCCGTGGTCCAGGGGTGGCGGCCGCCCAGTGCCGCGGCCAGCCCCGTGTGGGCCTCGGCGGCCGCCCGGGACGCCTCCCGCGGGTCCCGGGCGGCCAGTGCCGCGGCCAGGTTGGCGCGGGCGCCCAGGGTGAAGGGATGACGTCCGCCCAGGAAGGCGGCGTACCCGCGCCAGGTCTCCGAGGCGAGGTCCAGGCCGCGTTCCGGGTCTCCGTGCCGGCGTTCGAACATGGCCGCCGAGGCGGCGATCTGGAGGTGGAGCAGGTTCCGGTCCCCCAGTGTCCGGGCAGCGTCGTCGAGCGTCCGCCGGATCTCGTCGCCCGCCGCGGCGGTCTCGCCCACCGCCCGGAGGCACTGGGCCCAGTTGTGCCGCACCGAGAGCGTCTGGGCGCGGTCGGGGCCCAGCAGGTCGACGGTGAGCGCCAGGTTCGTCTCCTGGAGGGCGAGGGCGTGCCGGACCTCGCCCAGCAGCCTCAGGTCGAGGGCGACCTGGTACGCGCTCCACAGGGTCCAGGGGTGGCCGCCGCCCAGCGCGCCCTGGCGCAGTTCCAGCGCCTGCTCGTCCAGGGCGAGGGCCTCCGGGCAGCGGCCCAGCAGCCGCAGGGTCACCGCCAGGTTGTTCAGCGACGTGGCCAGGTGGCCGTCGCCGCCCTCGCCGGTGCGTGCCCGGCAGATGGCGTGCACCTGTCCGCAGAAGCGCAGCGCCTCCTGGAACCGGCCGAGCCCCCGCAGGTCGGCCGCGTAGCCTCCGGCCGCGCGGATGTACCCGGTGTCCGTGGTCTCCTGGCGCACCAGGGCGTCGCCGACCGTCATGCTGCGCGCGAAGTCCCCGACCGCCCGCAGGAAGTTGGCGTACTGGTGGTCGAGTTCGCGCAGGACGTCGTCCGACGCCCGCCCGACCCAGGCCTCGCGGGCCGTCTCGGCGAGCTCGAGTCCGTAGTCGTACTCGGCGGCGAGGTACATCTGCCGCAGGCATCGGAGCACCGACGGCGCGGCGTCGACCTCGGTGAGGGCGCCGCAGTGGGGCAGGTGGCGGGCCATCTCCTCGTACACGGGCCAGACGCGCACGTCCGCCGGGTCGCCCGGGTCGCAGGCGGCCAGAGCCCGGCGGACCAGGCGGGCGCAGTCCTCGCGGGCGCCGTGCGGGGTCCCGGCGCGGACCTGGGCGTGGACCAGGCCGTGCACCCCCAGGCAGGGCTCGAGGCCCGTGCCGCGGTCGGGCGCCCGGCTCACCAGGGAGTACCGCAGCAGCGGTTCGACCGCCTGCCTCACGGCGTCCGGCGAGGCGAACAGGGCGCGCAGCCTGGGCGGGACGTCCTCGCCGACGAGCGCGTCGAGCATGCCGACGGGAACCGGTCCCGGGGCGAAGTGGGCGCACAGGCGCAGGAGTTCGAGCGACAGGGGCGCCTCCCGCTCGAGCTCCCGCAGGGTGACCGTCCAGGTGGCGGCGAAACCGGCCGGGCCGCCGGGGTCCCCCTCCTCCAGCCACGCATCGACGAGGTCGAGGTAACGCCGCACCGGCTGCCCGGAGTTGACCAGCCAGGCGGTGGCCTGGGCGAGCGCCAGGGGCAGGTCGCCGACCGCCTCCGCGAGCGCCTCGGCCTCGGTGGGGCTGAGTCCCGGGGCGTGGGCGCGGGCCCACTCCACCGCTTCCGCCCGGTCGTAGACGGGCACCTCGAGCACCTGGGCCTCGTGGCTCTCCCAGAGCCCGGAGCGGGAGGTGGTCAGCACGTGCCCGGGGCCGGACGGCAGGTGGTCGCGGAGGTCGGCCGGGGCGTCCGCCCCGTCCACGACGACCAGCCAGGGCGAACGGACGCCGCGCCGCAGGGCGTCCAGGACGGTACGGAACCCCTGGGCGCGCCCCGGTTCCGCGGACGGGTCGGGGGCGAGGGGCAGGGACGCGAGCTGGGAGCGGTAGGTCGCCGGGTTCTCGCCGCTCACCCACCAGACGACCTCGTACTGCGACGCGAACCGGTGCGCGTACTCCGCCGCCAGCTGGGTCTTCCCCACGCCTCCCATGCCGACCAGCGCCAGCGGCGTCCCCCGCCCCAGCCGCCGCCGGATCCGCTCCAGCAGGACGTCGCGCCCGGTGAAGTCGTGGTTGCGCGGCGGGAGGGAGCCCAGTCCCGCCGGTGCGCGGCCGGGGTGCCGGACGAGCGGCCCCGTGTCCGCGGGCCGGGGCGGGAGTCCGAGCCGCCGTGCCAGGTCCTCCTCGGCCCGTTCCCCGTCGACGGCGGTGAGCCGGAGCGGCCGGGTCCCGTCGGGGAGGCGCGGCAGCGGTCCGTCGTCCACGGCGGCGAGGTGAAGGCCTTCGGGGAACGCTCCGCCGCGCGCCGCGAGCGCCGCCTCCCATGCTCCGGGGGCGTGACCGCCCCGGGCGAGGAACGCGGGGCCGAGGAGCAGGAGGACCGGGCCGGCGGCCGGCTCCCGCAGGCGGTCCAGCAGGTGGGCGGGTCCCCGGTCGCCCCGCGCGGTCTCGGTGCGGAGCCGGGCGGCGCGTCCGCGGCGCCGGATCGCGTCCGCAGCCCAGTGCGCCCAGGCGCTGTCGGCACCGGCGTGGACGACGGTGACCGGGGGTTCCTGCGCGCCCGCCCCGGCCCCGGTTCCGGCCCCGGCCCCGGCCCCGGCCCGGGCCTCGGCACCCGCCCCCGCCCCGGTCCCGGTGTGCGGGCCGGGGGTGTCCTCCGGGGTGCTCCGCCACGCCGGCCCGCCGTCCGCCCCGTCGTCCCAGGGCGCCTCCTCCTCGCCGCCCGCGACGATCTCCACCGGGAGGTCGACGCTGTGCACCGGCATGCCGTGCTCGTTGTTCAGGGTGAGCCACAGCCCGGCGGGCCCGACGGTGTCCGCGGCGACCACCAGGAACTCCACCGGCTCGTAGGTGCCCCCGAACCGGTGCAGGAGCAGCAGGGGTTCGCCGAGCGCCTTGCAGGCGAAGGCGGATCCGCCGTCGAGTCCGACGGTGAACCCGAGTTCCTCCTCGGGCCAGGGCCAGGGCCCGAGCCCGCCGCCGTCCTCTCCGCCCCCGTCGGCCCCGCCGGTTTCGCCGACCGCGCCGAGTGCGCCGGTTTCACCGGTCTCGTCGTCGGCGTGGCGCCACGCGTCGTCGCCGGTGAGCGGGCCGCGGAGGTCGACGGTGACGATGTGGCGGCTGCCGGGCGTCGCCCGCGCCGGCCAGGCCACGACGGGCACGGTGAGCAGGGTGTCGTCGTCGCCGGTCATGCGGTGGCCTCCCGGCCGGTCGCGGTCAGGGCGAGGGCGCGGTCGGGGTGGCCGTAGTAGTGGAACATGAAGGCGTACAGCACGGAGCGGACGCGGCTCTGCCCCTCGATGTCGCTGTCGTCGTCCTCGTCCGCCAGGAACGGCAGGTCGTCCAGGTCGATCCGTTCGGCCGCCCGGGCGCGGAAGTCCTGGAGGAAGCCGCCGAGCGGCCGGCCCGGTCCGCGGGCGGTGTCGGCCATCAGGGCGTGGACGAGGACGCGGGCCTCGCGGTCCCCGACCGCTCCGGCGGCCACGATGCAGCCGTCCGCGCCCTTGCGCAGGAAGAGTTCCGCGAAGCCCCGCAGCCGGCGTTCGCCCTGTCCCCGGTTGTCGAGGAAGCGGCCGGTCTCGCAGACGTTGAGGAAGACGACCGGGCGGTGCTTCTCCACGGCGGCCAGGGGACGCCGGTCGAGCTCCTGCCAGGTGAGGGTGCCGAGGCGCAGGCCGCTGAGGCGGTCGCCGTGGTGCCCGTGGCAGGCCATGTACACCAGGTCGGTGTGGGCGGCGGCGTCCTCCAGGTCGGTCAGAAAGTCCCGCATCCGGCGGTGCAGCCGCGGGGCGAACGCCTCGAACGCGCCGACGTCGTCGGCCATCGCGTCGTGCACGTAGCCCACCACCCGGCCGGGGACGGGGTCGCGCCGCACCGGCAGCGTCTCCGGTCCCCGGACGATCCAGCGGCTCACCGGCATCAGGGCGCCGAGCAGGGCCGGGGTCTCCCGCGACGGCGGGGTGACCCACAGCAGCTCCCAGGGCATGTCCCCGCCGGTCTCGTCCCGGACCAGCAGGGCGGGCACGGGGTGCCGGCCGTCGTGGAGGCCGCGGAGCCAGGCGAGCAGTTCCGGGTGGCGCTCCGACCAGCCGCCGATGGCGCGCAGCAGTTCCGACGGCGGCTCGCCGCCCGCCCGTGCCTTCGCCAGTGTCACCTCGGGGGCGGCGAGGCGGTCGGCGGACGGACCGAGGTTCAGCGGCCGGTGCGCGGCGCACCAGCAGTGTCCGAGGATCCGGTACGACTCGCCGTCCTCGAACCGCTCCGCCGCGACCCGCAGGACGGCCAGTCCCTCGGGCAGCCGGCGGCCCAGCGGGATGCGTGCCAGGGGCAGGGCGACGCGGGGATGGGCCGCGGCGCGGGCGGCGGTCCTGCGCGCCGTCCGCCGCACCCGGTCGAACGGCCCCGGACCGCCGGGAGGTTCGGGGAATCCGGGCCGCGGGGTCACGGGGCGGCCTCCCCGGCCCGGGTGCCGGGCAGCACCACCGCGCCCATCCGGTCCGCCAGGTCCTGGACCAGCGCGCGCCCTCCGTGTCCGGGCGGGGCCAGTACGAAGAGGCGGAAGCGTGTGGGGTCCTGGCGTCCGAGCAGCGCGGCCTGCGCGTGGGCGTCCCGGACGGCCTCCGAGCCCACGGGGCGGTCGGGCGGGCGGTCCTGCAGGCCGGCCGCGAGCGGCACGTTGGCCCGCCCGTCGGTCGCCGCCACGGCGAGGACCTCGGTGACGGCCGCCGCGTGGCGGCGCAGGTGCCGGACGAGGAGCGCCACGCCGTGCGCCAGCGGTGTGGCGCGGCCGGGCGGGCGCCGCAGGACGGCGGCCAGGGACGGGTGCAGCACGCTGCGCAGGCCGAGGGCCTCGGCCCGCAGTTCGGTCGCGGCAGTCGCCGCCCCCACCTCGACCACCAGCAGCTCGGCCCGGCGGGTGTACGCCCAGCGCAGGAACGGGTCGAGGTGCGGCGTCCAGTCGGCCCCCTCCCGTGCGGTGTGGTCCAGCAGGAGGGCCAGCAGCCGGTCCGGCAGCGGTGGGCGGAGGTGTTCGCGCAGGTCCTGCGGCCGGACGAGCAGGGGCCCGCCCCCCGGGGAGCGCAGCGGCCGGAACTTGGCGGCCTGCAGCACCGTCCCGACGACGGAGACGTCCCGCAGCGAGCGGGCCTGGAGCAGTCCGGTCGACGGCCCCCGGCCGGGCTGCCGGCCGGCGCCGGTGGAACGGCCGTGCGGGAGGCGCAGGCGGGACAGGCCGCCGTCGGGGGTCTCGGCGTCCCCGCCCGGGGCCGTGTCGGGGTAGGGCTCCCAGGGCGGCAGCGGCGCCGACGGCAGGGTGCGCAGCTCCGACGGCGGGTGGACCCGCGCGGTGGCCGTCGCTGTGCGGTCGCCGTCCGGTCCGGGCTGCCGTGGCCGGCGGGTGCGGCGCGGCAGGGCGGGCGGCCGGTACGTGCGGGGCCCGGGCGCGTCCTGCCGTTCGGGCGTGGGCAGTTCGGCCAGTCCCATGGCGTCCGCGGCGCGTCGGGCGTGCGGAGGTCCGGCGCGGTCGGCGGCGTCGAACCGCGCCAGGACCCGCGCGAGGCGGGCGGCGGTGAGCAGCCTGCGGGGGGTGACGGCGGCGCCGAGCCGGCCGGTCAGATGGCGCACCGCCTCGTCGGTGACGGCCGGACAGGGCCGGGCGGTGGCGTCGTCGCGCGGCGGCCTGCGGTTCAGGGCCGCCACCTGCTCCGGGGTGATGCCGACGGCCGAGGCGCGCAGCGCGAAACGTTCCCGCACGTGCCGCGGCACGGCGGACAGCGCCGGGGTCTCGCAGAAGACGAGCCAGCGGGAGCGCGGCCGGAAGCGGCGGCTGACCCCGGCGTGTTCCACGACGGTCTCCTCGGCGCCGACGATCTGCAGCGCGGCCCGTAACCCGGCCACGCCGAGCCGCGCGAGGTCGGGCACCACGACCACCGGCGCGGGCCCCGGAGCCAGTTCCGCCGCGACCAGGGGGCCCGGGCCGAGCCGCCAGTGGTGCGGTGGCCGGAGGGCGGGGCGGGGCGCGGCCCAGATGTCCTCGTCGCGCGCGCCGGCGCCGAGGAGCAGCCTCGGCGCGGGGCCGTCCCGGCCTCCCACCTCGCGCGCGAACCACGCGGTGAGGGGTTCGACCAGCGCGGGGTCGGCGTCGAGCACCAGGGTCCCGCCGAGCGCCGGTTCGGCGGCGAGGGCGGTCAGCAGCAGTGCCAGCCGCTCGGCGGCGACGGTCGTCGTGGCGGGCACCGTCACGCCCCCAGCAGTTCGTCCAGGACCGCCTCGTCCTGCTCGGACCAGACCCGGACCCCGGTCTGGTCGTCGTCGGGCCTCCGGTGGGTCAGCGCCATCGGCAGGACCTCGCGGACGTGGCGGGCGGTGACCTCGTCGACGCCGTCGCGGGCGGCGTGGGCCTTGGCGGCGGTGAGGGCGGCGATCTCGCCCCGGTGCCCCAGGGCGCCCAGTCGCATCGCCGCGTCGGTGGTGGCGCGGACCAGGTCCTCGGGGAGCCGTACCGCGGGCAGGGCCTCGCGGGCGGCGGCGAGGGCCGCGGCGTGCTCCCGGTCCTCGGCCCGCGCCTCCTCCAGCCAGGCGGACGGCTCCCCCGCCTGCTGCCGTGCGCGTTCCTCCTCGAAGCGGAGGACGGTCGTCACCATGCGGTGCCGCTGCTCGGCGTCCAGCGGGGCGACGGGCGCCAGCAGGCCGAAGCGGTCCAGGAGTTGGGGCCGTAACCAGCCCTCCTCCGGGTTCATGGTGCCCAGCAGGACGAACGACAGGCGGGCCAGCACGTCCTGGCTCTCCCGCTGCACCGAGAGGATGCCGGTGGAGGCGACGTCGAGCAGGATGTTGACGATGTGGTCGTCCAGCAGGTTGACCTCGTCGATGTAGAGCATCCCGGCCCGGCCCGCCTCCTCCAGCAGGCCCGCGCGCTTGCCGGCCCGGCTGTTCATCAGCGCGTCGATGTCCCAGCCGCCCAGCACCCGGTCGTCGGTGGCGTTGATGGGGAGGGTGACGGGGAGCGTCCCGTACGCCATCGTGGCGAAGGCGCGCACCAGGGTGGACTTGGCGGTGCCGCGCTGTCCGCTGACCAGGACCCCGCCCACCGCCGGTGCCACGTAGGCCAGTTCGAGCGCCAGTTTGAGGGGTTCCTGGCCGACGACCCGGCCGTACGGGAGGATGCCCGCCGCGAGTTCCTCGTGGGTCCGGCTCAAGACTGCGGCTCCGGCTGCCCGTCGGACGCCGCCGCCTCGCCGCTCTCCGTCCCGTCCTGGGTGACCTGCTCGTCGACGCGCGGGGACGGGATGACCGGCACGGCGGCGGTGTGCCAGCGGAACGTGAAGCGGATCTGGGACTCGGCGCCGGCCTTGGCGATGCCGACCGTGCCCTCGCCCTTGACCGTGATGCCGAACTGCATCTCGATCTCGTCGGGCCGCACCGCGTTCCCGAGGGCGCGGAACCGCGCGGCGGCCTCCCGCACGGCCTGCTCGGCGACCTCCAGCGCGGGGCCGTAGCTGTCCCGCGCCACCGCGCCGACCCTGCGGGCCGCGCCGCCTGGTCGGCCGCCGGGTCGGCCGCTGGGTCGGCCGCGGGTGCCGACGTCGGAGAAGAAGACGTCGTCGCCGGGCGGGACGGCGCCGCGGACGCCGTCCTCGTCGTCCACGAAGATCGGGATGCGTATCTGGTCGTCGTCGGGCATCGGATCCCCCCGTGTCCTGGTGCCGTGTCCTGGTGCCGTGTCCTGGTGCCGGTGTCAGGTGATCTGCGGTTCGAAGTCCCAGTAGGGCCGGTTCTGGTTGCGGGCGGACAGGGTGTGCGGGTGGCTGCGGCCGAGCGTCTCGGCGAGGTCGGTGACGGCGGCCTCCTCCTCCTTGGCCGCGTGGGTCCACTTGCGCATTCCGCGGAGGTCGTCGGCGTAGGCGACGCGGGCGGACAGCGCCATGGGGTGCGTCCGCCCCAGAACCTCGGTGGCCCGCGTGACGGTGGCCTCGGACAGCTCCACGGCCTGCTCGTACTCGCCGATGAAGTTGCGCAGGGCGCTGGCGTTGATGGCACAGCCCAGCGTCCAGGGGTGCAGTTCCCCGACGGCCGACGTCATGGCGGCCAGGGCCTCCTCCGCCATGTCGTAGGCCTGACGGCGCTCGCCCAGGTTCCGCAGCACGATGGCGAGGTTGCTGCGCGTGCCCGCGCTGTAGGGGTGACCGGGACCGAGCTGCGTCTCGTAGGCGTGGACCACGCGCTCCGAGAGGTTGCGGGCCTCGTCGATGTCGCCGTGCTCGCGGGTGTAGACCGCCAGCGAGTTGAGGAACCGGCTGGTGTCCGGGTGGCGTTCACCGAGTTTCCGCTCGGCGCGTTCGACGACGGAGGCGATCTCCTGGCCGGCCTCACGGATGCGGCCGTTGCGGTAGCGGACGAGGGCGAGATTCAGCTCCGCGGACAGCCGCCAGGGGTTGTCCTCCTCCACCCGTGCCCGCACGAACTGACGGAGGTTGTCCCTCTGCAGCGACTCGGCCTCGTCGTAACGCCCGAGGAAGCGCTGTACCTCGGCCGTGAGCGTGTCGGAGAAGAGGACGTTGAGGTCCTGGCCGTCGAGGATCCGGCGGTACGCCTCGGTGGCGGCCCGGTGAGTGGTCAGTGCGTCGTCGTAGCGTCCGAGCAGGCGCTGGCTGATGGCCACGTTGTGCAGCGCCCGGACGGTGAGGAACTCGTCCTCCCCCAGCACCCTGCGGTAGGCCTCCATCACCCAGACGGACACGTCGAGGGCTTCCCTGTAGCGCCCCAGCCCGCGCAGGTCGGCCGCCAGGCCTCCGGCTGCTCGCAGGTGGTCGAGGTCCTCGTTGCCCCGCTGGGTGCGCAGGCGTTCCACGATGCGCCGGTTCAGCGTCTCGGTGCGCGCGTAGTCGCCCGCTCCGCGGAGCAGGTTGGTGTAGTGGTGGTTGAGGTCCCAGATCCGCTCGTGTTCGGGGCCGAGCAGGTCGCGCCACGCCTTGAGGGTGCGCTCCGCGAGCTGGATGCCCTCGGTGTACTCACCCGACCGGTACAGGTAGCGGAGGCAGTTGAGCACGAGTTCCTGCACTTCGGGAGCCGTGCTGCGCAGCGCGTCCGACTGCACCAGGTGGGGGGTGATCGTGGCGTACTGGGCCCAGGAGGACGACTCGTCGGGGCGCCGGGGGTCGGCGGCGGCCAGGGCCTTGCGGGCGACCTGGCAGAACGCCTCGTGGTCCGCGTCGGACATGTTGAGGTGCACGATGCCGTGCACCATCCGGTGCAGGTACACCGACTCGCGGGCGCCGTCGTCCCGGTCCGGCGCCTCCAGGCTGACCACCGAGTACTGGCGCAGCTGGGCCAGCGCCCGGTTCCAGAGCACCCGGTCGGTGAGCAGCCCGCGGACCTGTTCGGGGACGTCCTGGCGGCGGAGCCCTTGGAGCAGGCCGACGGGGATGTGTCCGGGCGCGAAGCAGGTGCACAGGCGCAGCAGCGCGACGGACTCCGGGAGTTTCTCGCGGAGGTTGTTGATGAGCAGGGACCAGGCCGTGGGGAAGGCGACCGGTGAGTCGTCGGAGACCCGCAGGACGTCGTCGTCGATGCCTTCCCGGAGAAGCTCTATGTACTCGGGGACGGACATCTCCGAGTCGCTGAGCCAGGCCGCCGTCTGGTCGAGGATGAGCGGCAGGTCGCCGAGCGCGTCGGCCAGCAGGTCCGCGTCGTGGTCGGTCAGGCGGGGGGCCCGTCGGCGGATGAAGGAGACGGACTCCACCCGGTCGTAGACCGGGACCTCCATGAGTTCGCTGTTGTAGTGCGACCACTCGGTGTTGCGCGAGGTGATGAGCACGTGCCCGGGCCCGGAGGGCAGCAGGTTCCTGAGCCCTTCCGGCTCGTCCGCGCCGTCCAGGATGATCAGCCAGCGGTCGTAGGGGTCGCCCTTCCGCAGGGACTCCATGACCGCGCGGAGCCGCTCGCCGTAGCCCTGGCCGGTGGAGAGCCCCAACGCCCCGGCCAGGCGGGCCACTTGCTGCCGGTAGGTGGGCACGGAACCGGCGTCGACCCACCACACCACGTCGTACTCGGAACCGAAGCGGTAGACGTACTCCGCCGCGAGCTGCGTCTTGCCCACCCCCGGCATGCCATGGAGGGTGAGGACGCCGGCGCCGGGAGCCGCCTGGCCGAAGAACTGGTACGCGTCGTGGAGGAAGCGCTCGCGGCCGGTGAAGCGGATGTTGCGGCGGCGGATGCCGCCCCAGACGTCGGGCACGCTGCGGGGGAAGCGGGGCGAGCGGGGGCCGGCGGGCTGCGGCTCCACGTGCGTCAGGGAGAGGCTGGCCAGGAGCCTCCGTTCGGCCTCCGGCTCGCCGTGCCCGATCAGTTCGACCGGCGCCAGGGCGGCGGTGGCCGCCGGGAGCGGATTGGCGGCGACCGTCACGGCGTGGAAGCGTCCCGGGTGGCTCCGGAGCACGGTGCGCAGCGCCTGGTTCCACTCGCCGACGGTGCGCGGTCCCATCTGGAAGTACCAGTCGCTGCACACCAGGAGCACGCGTCCCGGCGCCATCGCCAGGTCGGTCAGCAGGACGTCGAGCGGTTCCTCGGGCGCCGGGTCCCAGCGCTGGTAGACGACGCGCAGCCCGCGCCGCTCGAGGCGGTCGCCGATCCAGGCCGCCCAGGGGCGGTTGAAGCCCGCGAAGCTGATGGTGACGACTTCGTCCCTCGCCGCTGCCGGCATCTGATCCCCCATCGTTCAGCCTCGACTCTCCACTCTAGAGCGGACCTCACCCGACCACACGCGTAACATCTCACTTATACCGTTTTGGCACGACTCCACAGCGCACGCGCGGTCTGGATGTACGACCGTGCCCTGGCGAGATGGCCGGAGGGCGGGTCGAGCTCCTGGAGCCGCTGGTGCGCGGCCACCATACCGTCGGCCAACCTCCTTCCCTCATAGGTGAGTTGCTCGGACCCGACGAGGTCGGGGAGGACCGCTCCGGTCTGTTCGCGGCAGCGGGCGTACTCGGCCCAGGCGTGTTCCCGGGCAGGGCCGTCCGGCGTAACGAGGGCGCAGTGCCGCCACCAGAAGGCGAGCGCCAGATGGCTGTAGATCCCCTGCCAGAGGCCGTCGAAGGGACGCGGATCCGGCCTCCAGGGGGCGAAGTGGAGTGGCTCGGGCCCGGCGTGGTGCAGCGGCACGAGGTCCGCGAGCGCGCTCAGCTTGGCGTGCTGCAGTTCGTGCACCAGCATCGAGGCCAGTCCGGCCGTGGTCGGCGGGACGCTGCTGTACACGGCGCCGAAGGCTCCCCGGCGGGTTCCGCTGCAGTAGCCGGCGGGGCCCGCGTCCCGGGGCGGCAGGAGGGGAACGACCGAGCGCAGCAGACGGGCCGTCTCGCGCAGCCGCATCGGGTGACCGAGGTCCAGCAGTTCGGCCGTCTCCGCGGTCCACACCTCGTACCAGCGTTTACGTCCGGTGTCGTCCGGGGGCGTGGGCGGAGCCGGGTGGGGGGCCGCGTCCTGCTTCCCGGCGTGCCGGTACGGCCCCTGGTCGTCCAGCGGTACGGACGGGTGGCCGGGTGCGAGCGGTGGCAGGGCCACGACGGAGCGCCAGTGGGAGTGGGCCGCCCACGCTCCGTGCGCGGGCTGCGGGCACACCGTCACCTCGGCGGCGGAGCCTTCCGGACGCAGTCGGAGCACGGTGCCGTCCGACCGGGCCTCCACCGCGCCGCGCTCGCAGGTCAGCGCGCCCAGGGTCGGCAGGTGCAGCCCCTCGCCGCCCGCGTGAAGGCGGGTGGTGAACGTGAGGCCCGCCCGTAAGCCGGCGGCCACCGCCATCGCTCCCAGCCGGTCCACGTCCGCCGGGCGACCCGCGCGGAGGTCGGCGAGGGCCTGGCGGATCCAGGGGCCGGTGAGGGGGTGCTGGACCGTGGAGCGGACGGTCTCGCGGCCGGCGGGGCCCTGGCCTTCGGCCGCCTCCAGGAGCGACCAGTGGTCGAGGAACCGGGACCGGTCGCCGGGCGGTGCGTCGGCGGTGACGGTGTCGTGGAGGAGGCGCAGCAGCAGGAGCCGGCGGGTGTGCTGGCCGTGGACGAGGAGGTCGAGGGTCTCCTCGTCGCTCTCCGTGCGGGCGAGCCGGTCGATGACGTGACCGGGGACGGCGGGCCGCGCGGCGGGGGCGGGCGTCATCGGGGGTCTCCTCCCGGGGGCTCGACGGCCGCGGGCGGGACGGCCGGGGACAAGGCGGACGCGGTCGGCGCGGGCGCGGTCGGAGCCGTCGCGGGCGGCGCCGTCGCGGGCGGCGCGGGCGTGGGCAGCGCGGGCGTGGGCAGCGCGGGCGCAGGCATCGCGGGCGCAGGCATCGCGGGCGCGGGCATCGCGGGCGCAGGCGCCGCGGGCACGGACGGCCGGGCCACAGGCGCTGCGGGCGCGGGTGCCGCAGGCGCCGCGGGCACGGACGGCCCGGCCGCAGGCATCGCGGGCGCGGGTGCCGCAGGCGCAGGCGGCGTGGAAGCGGGCGCCGCGGTTCCGGGGGTGAGGGCGGCGGTCCGGGTGGTGAGAGCGGTGGCGACGTGGCGGATGAGGCGCTGCAGGTCGGCGCAGTAGACGGACGGGTGGTCGAAGCCCGCGCCCGCCCGGTACCGGTGGGCGTAGTGGCCGCCGCCGCACACCCGGACCACGGGGCAGGCCCGGCAGGCGGGGGCGAGGGCCTCGGTCCCGGCCTGGCGGGCGGCGATGCCGGGGTGGTCGAGGGCGTCGTCGAAGGTGTGCCGGAAGACGTCCAGGCCGGTGGCGGCGGCGCCGTGGTAGGCGGACTTGAGGCTGTCGACCTGTTCGAGTGAGCCGTCGGTCTCGACGACGACGGCGGTGAACGGGGCGGTGCCGAGGGACTCGCCGGCGGCGGGACGTCCGAGCAGCAGGGCGAGGCACTGCTCGAAGAGGCGGACGCGGGTGCGGTGGCGGGGGGCGTGCCACCACAGGTCGAAGACGGCGCAGAGCCAGTCGCCGTAGGGGGTGGCGGTCCCGTCGGCGGGCAGGCCGGGCGGCGGTGAGGTCCAGTTCCCGTGGGGCAGCAGGAGGTCCAGGGCGGGCGGGTCGAGGTCCAGCAGGGAGCCGTACACCTCGGCCGGGTCCAGGGTGGGGTCCACGACGACCAGGACGCCCGCGTAGGCGTCGCGGTGACGGGTGGCCAGCAGACGCGCGGCGCGGACCACGTCGGGGTGGGAGGGGCGGCCGGCGTGGTCCACGCGGTGGCGGTTGTGGTGCGGGCGGCCGCCGTCGAGGCTGAGCCCCACCGTGATGCGGTGCTCCGAAAGGAGAGCGGCGCTCTCGTCGGTGAGCAGTGTTCCGTTGGTCTGCACGGTGGCGTGGACGGTGCTCCCGGCGGGCACGGCCCGGCGGACGGCCTCGGTGTACGCGACGAGCGGCCCGGCGCCGTGCAGCAACGGTTCTCCGCCGTGCAGCACCAGGGAGACGTGGCGCAGCCCGTGCCGGGCGGCGTGCTCGCCGATCCGCCGCGCGGTCCGGTCCCGCACCGCCGCGGAGGCGGTCGGGGGGCGGGTGCGCCACCCCTGGTCGGGTCCGGAGTACAGGTAGCAGTACCGGCAGGCCAGGTTGCACCGGGAGTGCGTCTTGACGACGAACTGGTTGAACGGCACGCGCGCCCCGCCGCCCGGCCGGGCCGACGTGCCCGGCGCGGGGGTCGCCGCGGGCGTCACTGCGGGGCTGAGTTGTTGAAGCCCCAGAGCGTCTCGGTGCCGTCGTCCTGCCGGGCCTGCAGGCGCTCGAGGACGTCGCGCAGGACCGGGTGGTCGAGGCGGCGCAGGGACTCGAGGTCGAGCGCGGTGAGGTCCGGAAGTGCGCGGGCGTCGCGGTCGGTCATGGGTCCCCCGTGGTCGTCGGCCGGCCTGGTGTCCCGGTGAGCTCCTCGAGGCGGCGTGCGGTGTCCTCGGGCGTCGGCTCCCCTAGCACCTGCATGCCCGCGGGCAGCCGACTCCACTCCTCCGCGGCCTCCCGGTAGGCGGCCTGCGCGGCCCTGGGGCGCTGGGCGGCCTCCTGGGCGGCGGCGTGCAGGTGGAGGGCGCGGGCGGCGAGGGTGACGGTGCGGGCGGCACGCCGCGGCGTGAGCACCTCCTCGCCGGTGTCGATGACCTGACGGGCCGTCCGGGCGGCGGTGCGGAAGGTGCGGGCGGCGTCGTCGTGGCGGGCCGGGCGGTCCAGGCCGGTGGCGGCGGCCGTCTGGGCGCGGCCGAGGTCGACGAGGCGGGCGGCCCGGGTGAGCGGGTCGGTGGTGGCGCGGGCGGCGAGGCCGAGGTGGTGTTCGGCCTCGCGCAGGTCGACGCGGTCGCGGGCCAGGTCGTAGCGGGCCAGCAGGGCGCGGCCCAGCAGGGCCCGGCGTTCGGGGCCGGCGGGGTCGTCGGCGGCCGTGCCGGCCAGGCAGGCGCGCAGCGCGGAGACGGCGCGGCCGACGCGGTCCGGGTCGGGCGCGGCGTTCGGGGTGGCGGGGGTGAGGAGGGCGCCGCCCAGGAGTACCTGTGCGGCGGCGTGTTCGCCCTCGTGGCGTGGCAGTGTGTCGAGCGCCCCGGTGAGGTCGGTCTCGGCCGCCGCCAGGTGTGCCGGGTCCTCGGTCTCGTGGTGCCGGGCGAGGTGCAGGCGGCCGGAGCGGACCAGGAGGCGGGCCCGGTGGACGCCGTCGGCGCCGGGGAGGTGTTCGGCGAGGAGGGCGCGCAGGTCGGCGTGGGCGTCGGGGCCAGCGTCGAGGAGGGCGTCGGCGAGTTCCAGGACCAGGGCCCGGTCGGCGTCGTCGCCGTGGGCGGTCAGGGCGGTGTGCAGGGAGCGGGCGGCGCGGGCCGCGTGGGCGCGGGCCTCGGCCTCGTCGGCGGCGGTGGTGGCCAGGCGGCGCAGCAGGCGGCCGTGGACGAGGGCGACCTCGGGCGGCAGGTCGCCGGGGGTGCGGGAGTCGGCGAGGGCTTCGAGCATGCCGATGCCGCTCTGCAGCGGCGCGGAGCGGCCGCCGACGCTCCACCGGGTCTCCAGGGCGCGGGCGCGGTCGAGGGTGTGCCGGAGCAGGGTGTCGGCGTCGGGCGCGGTGCGGCAGGCGTCGGCGTAGGCCTCGTCCGCGCGGGCGAGGAGGGCGAGGGCGGCGGAGCGGTCCTCGGCGCGGACGGCCTCGTCGGCCTGGGCGCACAGCACGGCGGCGACGGCCGCGTGGCCGGGTCCGGCCGGGTCGCGGTGGACGGAGGTCTCGGCGTGGTGGAGGGCTTCGTCGAGGAGGCCGGCGCCTCCGTGGACGTTCCAGAGGCGGAGCAGGGTGGTGGCGCACTCGGCGGCGAGGGCGGGATCGGCGTCGTGGTTCTCGGCGGCCTGACGGAGCAGGCGCACCGCCTGGAGGAGGGAGGGGACCATGCCGTTCACCTCGAAGTCGGCGACGAGCCGGCGGACGTCGGCCAGGGTGGCGTCGGGCGGTGCGGGGACCAGCGTGGGCAGGAAGCGGCGCAGGACCTCGGCGGCCACCTGGGCGAACGGCCGGGTGGCGGGGTCGGCGCCGTGGGCGGCGCCCTCCCAGACCCCGGGCGGCACTGCGGTGCGGCCGGGGTCGGCGTTCTCGAGCTGGGCGTGGGCGAGGGCGGGGAAGTTGGGGCCGCCGCGGCCGAGGTTGCGGGTGACGTAGGCGGAGCAGTGCTTGAGGACGAGGAGGGCCTCGTCGCGTCCGAGGGGGCCGAGGAGGGCCTGGCGGACCTCGGGGTCCATGGTGAAGCGGGGGCCGTCGTCGGGGACGGGGCCGGGTTCGCGGGCGACCAGGCCGCCGAGCAGGACCTCGGCGAGTTCGGTGGGGCCGGAGGAGGGCAGCATCGCGCGCTGGACGAGCTGCATGACGGGCAGGTGGAGCGGGGCGGCGGCGAGGTGGGTGGCGAGGCGGGAGGCGGTGGGCGAGGCGGAGGCGCGGAAGCGGCTGACCCGCTCCAGGGGTCCCGGCGGGCGGGCGGCGGGCCGTGCCGGCGCGGGCGGCTGGTCGGCGCGGACCCAGCCGGCGGCGCCCGGGACGGTTCCGGTGCCGGCGCTGGTCAGCAGCCGCGCCCAGGCTTCCAGGGCCTCCGGCTGCGGGGGCAGGACGGGCACCGGGACGGCGCCGGGGGCGGGCGGCGGGTGCGGCGTGGCGAGCCGGACGCGGCCGTCGGGGCCGCAGCGCAGCGGTCCGGGGGTGGCGGGCAGCGCGGTGCGGCGCCACATCCGCTGGGGCAGCGGCTGCACCACGACGACGGGTCCGGCGGAGGCCAGCCGGTGCAGCAGGCGGTGGGCCTGGCCGCCGCGCCACAGCGGTCCGGCGCAGTCGCTGACCAGGCAGGTGACGCGCCGTCCGGTCGGGTCGATCAGGCGCTGCGGGAAGTAGGGGACGCCGGTGCCGGGGTTCGGCGAGCGGCTGAGGCGGGGGCGGCCTCCGGGTCCCTCGTGGAGGTGGTGGGTGCGCACGTCCCGGAAGGCGCCGATGCGGGCGAAGATCTGCTCGAGCTCGGCGGCGAGCCGGTCCCAGACCCGCATGGACGGCGAGGCGTCCACGACGATCTGGAGGTCGGCGTCGCGCCGGGTGTCCTCGCGGAACGCGGGCAGCAGCAGGCCGCCGGCGCGTGCGCTGAGCTCGGCGGTCGCGGCCTCGTCGAGCACCGGCCGGGGGCGGCTGCCGGGGGTGCGGTAGCGCTGGAGCGGGCGCAGGGCGCGCTGGAGGCGGAGGGCGGAGGGGAAGGCGGGGGCGGCGGGCACCGCGATGGCGGGGGTGCCGGCGGCGGCGCCGGCGTCCCTGCCCGCCTCGGGGGGCGGGGCCGGGGTGATCACGTAGTTGTCGGGAGGCACGCCGCCGCGCCCGGGGTCCGGGTCGGACGCGGGCTCGTCGGTGCCGTCGGCCCCGTCCGTCTCCGGGCCGCCGCCGGGAGGCGTCCCGGTCCCCGGCCCGGTCCCGCCGTCGCCCGAGGTGGCGCCCGTGCCGGGGCGGCCGTCCCCGGCGGCCGTGTCGCGTCCTCCGCGCTCCCCGTCGGCGGCCGGGGCGGGGACCGGGCCGAGGTGGCCCGCCAGCCACAGGGCGTCGACGAGTTGCGCGGCGTCGGGTTCCATCCCGGACTCGCGCAGCGCGCCGACCAGTTCGGCGATCGGGTCCCGTGGTCCCCCCATCACGTCACCTCGGCCGGTCGAGTCGCTGGACGAGCAGGTCGGCGAGGCGTTCGCGGTCCATTCCGGGTGCCTGTCCGGTGAGGTGGATGGCGTTGAGGAGCTGGTCGGCGGCGAGCATCTCGGTGCGCGAGCGTTCCATGAACCGCTGGACGAGGTCGGCGGCGGCCTCCGCCCGGTCCTCGCCGAGGTGCGCGCGGACGAACGCGGCGAGGCGTTCCCGGTCGGGGCGTCCGAGCTCCAGGTGGAGGCAGCGGCGCATCAGGGCGGCGGGGAAGTCGCGTTCCTGGTTGCTGGTGAGCACCACGAACGGGAACTCGGTGCACCGCACCTTGCCGTCGCGGACCTCGACCGTGGTGCCGTCGGCGGCCCGCACCCTGGCCACCCCGTCGGGCAGGCGGTGCGCCACGCGTTCCAGCTCGGGGATGGCGAACTCGCCCTCCTCCAGGACGTTCAGCAGGTCGTTGGGGAGGTCGATGTCGCTCTTGTCGAGTTCGTCGACGAGCAGGACCCGCGGTTTCCTCGACGGCAGCAGGGCGGTGCCGAGCGGGCCGAGGCGGATGTAGTCCCCGATGCTCTCCACCGATCCGGGGTCGCCCTGGCCGACGCCGCCGGGGGCGTGGGCGGCGATCTGCACGTCCTGGAGGCGGGCGATGGCGTCGTAGCGGTAGAGGCCGTCCTGGAGGGTGGTGCGGGAGACCACCGGCCAGCGCAGCACCGCGCCCAGGCCGAGTTCGTCGGCGACCGCGTGGGCGAGGGTGCTCTTGCCCACTCCGGGCGCCCCGGTCACCAGCAGGGGGCGGCGCAGGTAGAGGGCGGCGTTGACCACCTCCAGTTCCTCGGCGCCGGGGCGCCAGGCGGCGGCCCGGCTGCGGTGCACGCCCAGGCGGCGGGTCTCCGCGTCGCGGTCCCGGTCCCGGAAGTCGCGCCAGGGCGGCGGGGCGGGGAGCCGGTCGATCCCGTCGTGGCGCTCCCCCGCACCGCGGAAGACGAGCCATTCCCCGGTCGGGCTGGGTTCGCTCATGTCGGTTCCTCGTCCTCGCTCGGTTCGGGTCGGGCGACGGCTGCGGCCCACCGTAGTGGTCCGGCACGCTCCTCGGCAGTGGTCCCGTGGCGCCGGCTACAGGGCGGCCAGCGGATCCTCCTCGGGCAGGGGCGGGTCGTAGAGCAGGCTGAGCCCGGCGCTCCAGAAGTGGCCGGTGTCGCCGGCCGCCACCGCGGCGCGCCAGGCCTGGACGCGGCCGGGGAGCGCGGCGGCCGACCGCACGGCCTCGGTCTCCTCCTCCGCGCGGCGGTGCAGCTCGCCGCACACCTCGCCCACCAACTCGTCCAGCACGGCGGCCCGTTCGCCGCGACGGCGCCACAGCGAGATCGGGAACCCGGCCTCGACGACGGATCCGGGCCCTTCCTCGTCGTCGCCGTGGCGGCACAGTACCGGGACGGCCTCGAGGGACAGCTGGGCGAGCCGGTCGCGGTCCGGCGGGAGGGGGTGCGGGTTGCCCCGGTCGCAGTCGACGATCCGGGCGCGCAGGCCCGCGGCGCCGTCCTCGGGGTGGGCGGCGGCCCACCGCTTGGCCTGCCACTGCGAGGGCGTGCGGGAGGAGCAGCCGATGACCACCGGGCGGGACTCCCCCAGCGGGCGGCCGCCGGGGCCCAGGGGCCACTCCTCCGGCCGCAGGCGCAGCAGTCCCAGCGGCACCGTCAGCCGGAACAGGGCGGGGGCGCCGTCGAGGTCGGCGGCGTCGAACGCGGCGGTGAGTTCGGCGGCGGCGCGCTCCGCGAGCAGGCGCACGGGCGTGCCGGAGCGGTCGTCCGCGACGGTTTCCGGGAGGGACTCCGGGCCGGGGCCGGTGATCTGGATCCACCAGTCAACCACCTCCATGTCCCAGCCGCTCGGCCACAGTTGGAGGGTGACCGTCCGGGCCGCGGGGGGCTCGGCGGACGGCTCGTGCGGGGTGACGCCCCCGGGCCCGTCCGCGGGCGGGAGGAGCGGCTGGTTCCGCAGCGGCCCGATGCGCCGGAGCACCTCGCTGCGCGTGAAGGGGTCGAGGTCGGCGCTGAGTTCCTCCGCCCAGGCGCAGAGTTCGTTCCTGGCCTGCTCGTGCCGCGGGTCGCGGGGCGGTCCGCCGGTCTCCAGCGCCCCGACGACGTACTGCAGGTACAGCTCCAGCTGGCTCGCGCGGTCGCCGCGGGCGCCGCGCAGCAGGCCGATGCCGTCGCGCCACAGGTACGGCCGGGCGACCAGCCCGGGGCCGCGCAGCAGACCGCGGAGCATGTGCAGCAGCGCCATCGGGTCGGGCGGCGGCGGCAGCGTGCCCAGCCGGGCCAGCAGGCGGGTCAGTTCGGAGGGGCCGAGGTCCCTGCCGCGGGCCGCGGCGGTGGCCGGCAGCCGGTTCTGCGCGTCGGTCCAGGTGCCGGCCGGCGGGGCGCCCGTCATCGCCTGGCCGTGGTACCGGTCGTGGGCGGCCAGCAGTTCGTGGTGCAGGCCGCTCTTGCGGGGCAGCAGGCTCAGCTTGGTCAGGTCGGTGAAGTAACCCCCGCTCTCCGGCGGCGCGTTGCGCTGGTAGGGGTCGGGCTGGGCCAGGGCCTTGCTCTTCACCAGGCCGACGACCTCGCCGCGTTCGAGGTCGAGCACCGGCCCTCCGGAGACGCCCTCGCGCGGGGTCTCGCCGACGAAGCGGATCAACTGCCGCGCGGGGCCGTGGTCGTGGGTGCCGCCGACCGTGACCCCGGCGCCGATCCGCACGGCGTCGCGGTCGCCCCGGGGGGCCCAGCCGCAGTAGCGCATCTCGGCGCCGCTCCCGGTGCGGGCCGGCCGGTGCGCCAGCAGGACGCAGGGGTGCGGTCCGGCGTCACGCAGCCGCAGCACGGCGAGGTCCGGCGGGTGGTGACCGCCGCGGCCGTCGGGGTCGCCGAGCACCGCCTCGACGACGGCGCGGGCGGCGAGGGTACGGCCGGGCAGTCCGGGTTCGTACACCACCGTCACCCCCTCCCCCTCACCGGCCCCGTCCAGCACGTGCGCGCAGGTCAGGACGAGTCCCGGCGCCGCGAACACGCCGCTGCCCAGGAACACCCCGGGCTCCCGCCCCGCCTCGTCCGGGTCATACCCCCCGGTCCCCCGGTGGATGCGCACGGTGGCCGCCTCGGTGAGGGTCACCAGGAGGCTCCTCGCGTCCTCCCCGCTCACCGCCACGCCCCCGGACCGCCCCCGGGGTGCGGCGCTGCGCCCCGTCGTGCTCCCGTCCGCACGGCTTCCGCGTCCCTCACGGCCCACCCCCGTCGTCCGTCGCGGCGCCGTCGGTCGACGGGCGCCGATCAGAAGGGAGTCGAGGGTAGCCCGCCCGGCAGGGGATCGGGGAGGGTTCCGCCCGGGTCCGGGCGTACCCCCGCCGCCCCGCACGTCGTCGGGTCAGCCGTGGAGCGGGAGGGGTCCCGGTCCGCGGTCGCACCGGCACCCGCGGGGCGCGGAGGCCGGCCCTGCCCCGGTTCCGGGCACCCCTGCCCCGGTTCCGGGCACCACCGGACCGGTTCCGGGCACCGTCACCGCGGTGGTGACGAACCCTCCGGCCGCGTTCCACCGGCCGTCGAACGAGGCAGGACCGCCGTCGACGAGCGCGCCCGGCAGCACCCGGGCGTGGAACGTGCCGGAGTGGTCGAAGGCGAGGACGGCGTCCTTGAAGCCCAGCCACGCGCCGGTCAGCGGGTACCAGGTCTTGTAGACGGACTCCTTGGCGGAGAACAGCAGGCGGTCCCAGTTGACGTCCGGCCGCTTCCCGGCCAGTTCCGCCAGGTGCTCGCGCTCGCCGGGCAGCGTGACGCCGTCCAGCACGCCCTCGGGCAGCGGCTCGTGAGGCTCGGCGTCGATGCCGACGGAGGCCACGGCCGCGGCGTCCGCGACGGCCGCCGCCCGGTAGCCGTCGCAGTGGGTCAGCGCTCCCACCACGCCCGCCGGCCAGCGCGGCGCCCGGCCCTGGCCGGGCACCACCGCGGCGTCGCCGTGGCCGAGGCAGGCCAGCGCGCGCCGTGCCAGGTGCCGGACGGTGGTGTACTCCTGGCGGCGCTTCGCCACGGCCCGGGCGACGGCCGCCTCCTCCTCGGGCAGCAGCACCGCGCCGGGCGGGTCGCCGAACGTCTCCGCCACGTGCACGGTGGGGGGCAGCAGGTCCCGCATCATCGCCGGGCGCTCCCGCGTCGGCGGTGGAGCGCCGCGTAGTGGCTCCGGCGTTCCGCGTCGGCGGCGAGGTCGATGCCGGTGCGGGCCAGCAGGGCGGCCGCGTCCAGCAGGGCCGTGTCGGCGGCGGGGGTGGTCATGGCGTCGGCGAACTCCGCGCTGTGGGGCGTCGCCTCGCAGCCCAGGACCCCGATGTGCGGGTGGATCGACGGCAGCGCGTGGCTGACGTTGCCCATGTCGGTGGAGGCGGTGACGCTGCCCGGCGGCAGCGGTTCGGCGGTGCGGCCGACGTCGGCGAGGTGCCGCTCGTAGGTGCTCAGCAGCCACGGGTCCTGGCGCAGGTCGAGGTAGTCGGGCTGGGTGCGTTCGGTCCCGGCGGTGGTACCGGTGGCGAGGGCGGCGCCGCGGAAGCAGTCCAGCACCCGCTCGGTGAGGGGCGCCAGTTCCTCGGCGGAGGGCGCGCGGACCTCGTACTCCAGCACGGCCAGGTCCGGGATCATGTTGGTGCGGCGGCCCGCCTCGCGGACGTAGCCGGATATCCGGGAGCCGGGGCCGGTCTGCTGCCGCAGCAGACCGATCGCCACCTGGGCGACCACCGCCGCGTCGCCGGCGTTCAGCGCCAGGTGGGGCGACTTGGCGGAGTGGGCGGTCCGGCCGCGGAAGACCGCCTCGAAGCGCGCGGCCGCGGTGGTGCGGTCGCCGCCCCAGGTGAGGTCGGTGGGGCCGGGGTGGACCATCATGGCCACGGTCACGTCGTCGAACGCGCCGCGCTCGAGCATCAGCACCTTGCCGCCGCCGTGCTCCTCGGCGGGCGTGCCGAGCAGCTTCACGCGGAAGCCGAGGTCGTCGGCGACCGACGCCAGGGCGATCGCGGCGCCCACGGCCGCGGAGGCGATCAGGTTGTGGCCGCAGGCGTGGCCGACCTCCGGCAGGGCGTCGTACTCGGCGCAGAGGCCGATGGTGAGGTCCCCCTCGCCGTAGGAGGCGGTCAGCGCGGTGGGCAGCTCGCACACGCCGCGTTCCACCGCGAACCCGGCCTCCTCCAGCAGCCCGGCCACCCCGGCCGAGGCGGCGTGCTCGGCGAAGGCCGTCTCCGGCTCGGCGTGGATCGCCCGGCTCAGGGCGAGGAGCCGGTCGGTCCACCGGCCTATCGCCTCGTCGGCGGGGGCGTAGGAGGTCTCGGTCATCATCGCTTCCTGGGCGGCGGCACGGCACGTCGAACGGAGCTTCGGGCGGAAGGCTCCCTCGGACCGTACACGGCGGCTCCGCACCGGCGAAGAACGCCTCCCCCGGCGCCCGGCCACGCCGGCGTGCCCTCGGCGGCTACGCTGACGCGATGCGCCTTCCGCCCGGTCCCGGACCCGGTCCCGCCCCGTCCTCGTTCTGGGATCCGGACCCCTCGCTGCCGATCCGCCCCCCGGTGACCGACGCAGCCGTGCGGGAGGCCGAGCGCGTGCTCGGGGTGACGCTCCCCGAGGCCCTGCTCGAACTGCTGCGCGTGCGCGACGGCGGGGTGGTCTCCGCCCGGCACAACGCCTTCCCCATCTCCGCGCCGACCTCGTGGAGCGCCGACCACGTCCCTCTGGACCATCTGATGGGCGCCGGCCCGGACCCGGACCGCACCACGCTGCTGGACACGCCGTACCTGGTCGAGGAGTGGGGACTCCCCTCCCCCGTCGTGCTGCTCGACGGGGACGGGCACTGCTGGATCGCTCTCGACCACCGCCTCTGCGGCCCGCGCGGGGAGCCGTCCGTGACCTGGCTGGACGCGGAACTCGGCACGGAACTCCCGTTGGCGCCGGACTTCCGGACGTTTCTGCACGGGCTGCTCCCGGAGAACGCCTTCCCCGACGAGCCCTGAGGCCCACCGGTCGCACCACGGCCCGTCTCGGTCCGGCTGGAGATCGACGTCCGTGACGAGCTGCGCCGGCGGAACGGGCACCTGCACGGCGGCGTGCTGAGCCACGCCGCGGACAACGCGATCACCTTCGCCGCGGGCTCCGCCGTCGGGCCGGGCGTCCGCACCGCCGGCTTCACTGTGTGCCCTCGCCCAGGGCTCCGTGTCCGTCCCTGACCTCGCCTCGCGCGGAGCCCCGAGCTCGGTCGTGAACGGCCGCGGGGCAGTCGTGAACGGAGTCGTGAACGCCCGCGGTGCCCTGCCGGCAGGGCACCGCGGGCGTGCGCCCGGTCAGGTCTGCGGCTGCAGGTAGCGCGTCAGCAGGTCGTCGAGGGCGACCATGCCGGTAACCCGTCCGGTCTCGTCGCGCACCACCGCCAGCGAGGCCCGGTTGCGGCGGAGCAGCTCGATGGCATCGGCCACCGTGGTCCGGCCCGGCATGGCGGGAACCGGCCGGGCCAGGTCCCGGGCGAGTATGGCCCGCCCCTGGGCACGGGCGACCAGCGCGTCCCGGGCGTGGACGGAGCCGAGGAACTCGCCGCCCTCGCGGACCAGCAGGCGGGTGCGGTCGTGTGCGGCGGCCTGGGCCAGGATGTCCTCGACCGGGGCCGCGCCGTCCACCGAGGTGATGTCGGCGGCCGGGATCCGCAGCGCCTCCACGGGCGTCTCCGGCTCGACCAGGGAGCGGGTCAGCAGCTCGGAGTCCGACGCGCTGATCAGCCCGAGCCTCTCCGACTCCTCGACCAGGTGCGTGAGCTGCTCGCGGTTGTGCACCGAGGCGAGCTCGTCGCGCGGGGTGACCCGGCAGAGCCGGACCAGGACGTTGCTGATCCGGTTCAGCAGCCCGATCAGCGGCCGGACGGCCTTGGCCACCGCCCGGAAGGGCGGGGACAGCAGCATCGCCGAGCGCTCCGGGTGGGCGATGGCCCAGGACTTGGGCGCCATCTCGCCGACGACCATGTGGAGGAAGACCACCACGATCATGGCGACGGCGAACGCGATCCCGTAGCTCAGGGCGCTCGGCAGTCCCAGGTCCTTGAGCAGCGGGTCGAGCTCGTGGGAGATCGCGGGCTTGGAGACCGAACCCAGCCCCAGGGTGCACACGGTGATGCCCAGCTGCGCGCCGGCGAGCATCAGCGACAGCTCGCGCATGCCGGCGAGCGCCGCCTTGGCGCCGCGCTGCCCCGCGGCGGCCGCCTTCTCCATGCGGTGCCTCTTGGCGGCGACCAGCGCGAACTCCGCGGCCACGAAGAATCCACTGCCGATCAGCAGCAGGACGGTGACGAAGATCGCCATCGGGAAACTCATGCCTGCTCCTCCACGGCTTCGGTGCCGTCCTCGGCCAGCCGCTCGATGCGCACCCGGTCGGGCACGTGGCGGTCCAGCGTCCGCACGTCGATGAGCACGCGGCCGCCGTCCTCCGGTTCCACGGTGAGGCGGTCGCCGACGGCCGGGAAGCGGCCGAGGCGGTCCACGACCAGGCCGGCGACGGTGTCGAAGTCCTCCTCCTCGGGCAGTTCGATGCCGGTGGCCGCGGCGATCTCGTCGATGCGGCGGCCCGCGTCCACCAGCCAGCCGTCGCCGTCCGGGACGGCGGGTTCGGTGACGACGTCGCTCTCGTCGGCGATGTCGCCGACCAGTTCCTCGGCGATGTCCTCGTAGGTGACGATGCCGGCGACGCCGCCGTGCTCCTCCAGGACGACCGCGAACTCGTCGCCCCGTTCCCTCATCTGCTCGACCGCCTGGGGAAGCGGCAGCGTGTCGGGGAGGAACAGCGGGGGCCGGGCGGCCGCTCCCGCGCTCGTCGTGGCGAGCCGCTCGGCGGGCAGCCGCATCAGGTCGCGGACGCCGAGGACGCCCGCGACGTCGTCGGGGTGGTCGCCGAGGACGGGGTAGGTCGAGTGGCCGTGCCGGCCGATGAGCGCCACCGCGTCCGCCGCGGTGGCGTCCCGGCGGACGAAGACGGCGTCGACCCGCGGCACCATCACCCCGGCGAGCGTGCGCTCGGAGAACTCCAGCGCGTGGTCGACGAGTTCGGCCGTGTCGCGGGGCAGCTCGCCCTTCTCGTGGGACTCGCCGATCAGGTGGCCGAGTTCCTCCAGGGTCGCGCCGTGGTGCAGTTCCTCGACCGGCTCGATGCCGACCTTGCGCAGCAGCTTGTTCGCCGCGCTGTCGAAGACGCGGATGAGCGGGCCCACGACCTTGAGGTAGACGAGCGTGGAGCCGGCGAGCGACTTCGCCAGCCGTTCGGGAACGGCGATGGCCAGGTTCTTGGGGAAGAGCTCACCCAGCACCATCTGGATGACGGTGGCCAGCACGAAGGCGAGGGTGACGGACACGCCGACCACCGCCGCCTCCGGGACGCCGATGCCGGTCAGGGCGGGCCTCAGCAGCGCGGAGACCGCGGGTTCGGCGATGAAGCCGACGACCAGTCCGGTGACGGTGATGCCGAGCTGCGCGCCGGACAGCATGAAGGACAGGCGCTCCAGCACCTTCAGGGCGCGCGCCGCCTTCCTGTCCCCCGCCTCGGCCTGCCGCGCCAGGGCGAGGCGGTCGACGGAGACGAAGGCGAACTCCTGGGCGACGAAGTACCCGGTGCCCGCGGTGAGGACGAAGACGGCCAGCAGGCCGAGCAGGGCGGTCGCGACACTCATCGGTCACCACCCCGCCGGGTGCCGCGTTCTCGGTTGCTGGGGCGGGATGGCCGGGGACTGTCCCCGGGGGAGTCCGTCGGACTGGCGGACACGGTGTGCTCCTTCAGGAAATGGTTGTGCGAGCTGTGAACGGACGAGATGGACGAGACGTTCCCGTCAGTGTGGAACGGGAGCGTCCGCACCACGCCGCGGCACACCGGGTGAGGCCGCCGCGTGCTCTACGCCGCTCGGTACCACCCTATGCTTCTACGCACCTGTAGAACATGGCCGGGGCGGCCGGGCCCGCGGCAGGCGTCGTGGGCGGCATGGTCGCCGCCGAGGCGGTCGACGAGGTCGGCGAGGTCGGCGACCTCTTGGAGGACGAGGACGACGACGAGGGGGCGGAGGAAGCCCGACGCCCCACGCCCCACCCCGGGGGCCAGGCCAGACCCGCCGCGCCATGCCGCCGAGCCAGGTCAGGTCAGGTCCGGCCGGGCAAGGTCAGAGCGGTGTGGCCGCGTGGAGGATGAGCATCATGGTCACCGCGGAGTTCGCGGAGGACATCGCGGAGGCGACCACCCCCGCGGCGGCGGTCCACAGCGCCGCGCCCACCGCGGTGAACAGCGACGGCCAGTGCCGCGGCGCGGGAGGCGGCGCCAGCAGCGCGGCCATGCGGCGCGGCACGGGACCGGGCGCGGCGAAACCGGCGAACGTGGGGGCGGGGACGGCGCGGGAGACCAGCGCCGCCCGGCCGATCGCGCTCGCCACGGTCCGCCGGTCGCCGACGACCCGCGCCGCCTCCTCGTCGGCCCACCGCTCGGCCGTGTAGGCGACCGCCGTGCGCAGGGGGCGCAGGAACGGGTTGGCACAGGCGGCGAGGTGCGTCAGCAGCAGGAACCGGTGGTGCCGGCCCGCCAGGTGGGCGCGCTCGTGGGCGAACACGGCCCGGCGTTCGGCCGGGCGGAGCGTGTCGAGCAGTCCCGTCGTGACCACGATCCGGTCGCGGGGTCCGCCGGGCAGGGCGTAGGCGTAGGCCTCCGGGTCGGGCAGCACCGCCACCTGGGTGTCCGGCAGCCCGGCGAGCGCGCGGTGGGCGCGCCGCCGCACCCGGACGTGCCGCCGGAGCGTCCCGGCGCACAGCACGGCGACGGCGAGCAGGGCGGGGATGGCCACGGTGCCGGCCACCTCGTCGTAGGGGACCGCCTCACGGACCTCCGGGTCCGACCAGCCGTCGGGCAGCGGATTGCCGGGCAGCTGGGCGGTGCCCACGACCATCAGCAGCCCCAGGCACACGGTGCTGCACAGGGCCATCACTCCGGCCACGCCGACCAGCAGCCGCGTGGCCACGCGCGGGTGCAGGTGCTGGGCCAGCCGGGCGATCGGCCAGGCCGTCAGCGGCAGGACCAGGGGCAGGAAGACGAACACCCCCATGGCGGCGCCTCAGCCTTCCCTCTCGTTCTTCCCCTGCTCCAGCAGTTCGCGGACCAGGCGCTCGTCAGCGGGGTCCAGGGTCGTGATGAAGCTGGCCAGGACGGCCTGCCGGTCCCGTTCCCCGTCGAGCATCCGGCGCATCCTCCGGGCGGCGAGCCCGGCCTCGTCGGAGGACGGCGTCCAGAGGAAGGAGCGCCCGGCCCGTTCGCGGGACACGGCCCCCTTCTCCATCAACCGGGTGAGGATGGTGATCACCGTCGTGTACGCGAGGTCGCCGCCCAGGCGCTCCTGCACCCAGCCGGCCGTCGCCGGTTCACCCGCCTCGCGGAGGGCGGCGAGGACCTGCACCTCCAGCTCTCCCTGCCCCCGGCGCCGGGGGCGCTGGTGCTCCGTCACGCCCTCGCCTCCTTTCGCTGCCGCGCACGTCATGGAGGGTCCATCGTAAGGACACCTCCCGCCGGGACGTCCAGAAATCGCACCCCACCTCACTTCTACAGTGCTGTAGATTCCTTTCGGCGGCTCGGTTTCCGTACTCGACCAGGGCCCGGCCTCCGGACCGGTGGGCAGCGCCGCCGCGTACGGCGTCAACGTCTGAGAAGGGATCCTGAGATGTTCGGACTGAGCGAACTCGCGATCATCCTGATCGTGGTCGTCCTGCTCCTCGGCGCGAAGCGGCTTCCCGACCTGGCCCGGGCGGCGGGCCGGTCGGCGCGCATCCTCAAGGCCGAGGCGCGCGCCGCGAAGAAGCAGGAGGACGGGAACGCGGCGGAGACCGGGCCGGGCGCCCCGGCGAACGCCGCCGCAGCAGGACCCGGCGTCCCCGCCGACGCCGACGCCGCCGGAGCAGGATCCGGCGTCCGGGCGGACGCGACGGCCGCGGGACCGGGGACCGAACCCCGGGTGATCGAGGGAGTGGTCCTCCCTCCCGGCACGGCCGTGCCGTCGGCCGGGGCCCGCCCCTCCCCGGCTCCCGGAGAACCGCACCCGAGGGGCTGACCGGACCCGCCGGGGGCCGGGACCCTCGGCCGCTCACGCGTACTGGCACAGCCCCCGCGGCAGGTACACCCCGTGCCCCGCGCGCCCCACGTACGCGCCGGACTCGATCACCGGCACCCCGCGGGAGAGGACCGTCTCGACCCGGCCGGTGATCCGCTTCCCCTCGTACGCGGAGTAGTCCACGTTCATGTGGTGCGTCTCGGCCGAGATCACCTGCTCCGCGTGCGGGTCGTAGATCACCACGTCCGCGTCGGCGCCGGGCGCGAGGGTGCCCTTCCTCGGGTAGAGGCCGAACATGCGCGCCGGCGCGGCACAGGCGATGTCGATCCAGCGGCGGCGGGTGAGGTGGCCGTCGACCACGGCCTGGTGGAGGAGGTCCATGCGGTGCTCCACGCCGGGCATGCCGTTGGGGATCTTCGAGAAGTCGCCGACGCCCATGTCCTTCTGGCCCTTGAAGCAGAACGGGCAGTGGTCGGTGGAGACGACCTGGAGGTCGTCGGTGCGCAGGCCGCGCCAGAGCGCCGCCTGGTGCTCCCGGGGACGCAGCGGCGTGGAGCAGACGTACTTGGCGCCCTCGAAGCCGGGTTCGGCGAGGTTGTCGGTGGACAGGAACAGGTACTGCGGGCAGGTCTCGCCGAAGACCGGCAGTCCCTCGTCGCGTGCCCGGGCGAGTTCGGCCACGGCCTCCCGCGCGGAGACGTGCACCACGTAGACGGGGGCGCCGGCGACCTGCGCGAGGCGGACGACGCGGTGCGTGGCCTCGGCCTCGAGCAGGGCGTGGCGCACCTCGCCGTGGTGGCGCGGGTCGCGTTCCCCCCGGGCCAGGGCCTGTTCGACCAGGACGTCGATGGCGAGGCCGTTCTCGGCGTGCATCATGATCAGGCCGCCGTTGCCGGCGGCGCGCTGCATGGCGCGGAGGATCTGGCCGTCGTCGGAGTAGAGCACTCCGGGGTAGGCGGTGAAGAGCTTGAACGAGCTCACGCCGGCCTCGATCAGGGCGTCCATCTGCCGGAGCGACGACGCGTTGACGTCGGACATGATCATGTGGAAGCCGTAGTCGACGGAGCAGCGGCCCTCCGCCTTCTCGTGCCAGGCGTCGAGGCCCTCGCGCAGGGATCCGCCCTTGGGCTGGATCGCGAAGTCGACGATCGTCGTCGTTCCGCCCCAGGCGGCGGCCCTGGTGCCCGTCTCGAAGGTGTCG
Organism: Streptomyces sp. NPDC047130; assembly: GCF_040643475.1. Classification (NCBI taxonomy): domain Bacteria; kingdom Bacillati; phylum Actinomycetota; class Actinomycetes; order Kitasatosporales; family Streptomycetaceae; genus Streptomyces; species Streptomyces sp. NPDC047130. The sequence goes on from NZ_JBEYUK010000010.1 coordinate 125,118, forward strand.
GAGGAGGTGGTGCCGCCGAACGGCATCTCCATGTGGGTGTGGGCGTCGACGCCCCCGGGGACGACGTACCGGTCGGTGGCGTCCACCGTGCGGTCGGCGGTCCACGACTCGGCGGCGGTGGTGCCGTGGGCGGCGAGGGCGGCGATGCGGCCGTCCTCGATCAGGACGTCGGCGTGGAGCTCGTCGGAGGCGGTGACGACGAGTCCGCCGCGGATCAGGGTGCGCGACATGGGCTGTGCCTCTCCTTCCGTGGGGCGCCCCTGTGCGGGGAGGCCGGGAGCCTGGAGGACCGGTGCGGGCCGTGAGGACGCGAGGACCCGGGGCCGCCGCGGTCAGCCGGCGATGCGGTGCAGGGCGCGTTCGAGGACGGCCGCTCCCTCCTCGGCCTCGGCGGCGGTGAGGGAGAGCGGCGGGGCGATGCGCAGCGCGCTGGTGCTGTGGCCGCCGCCCTTGCCGATCAGCAGACCGCCCGCGCGGGTCTCCTCGAGGACGGCCGCGGCGGCCTCCGGGTCGGCCAGGTCGGTGCCGGGCCGGACCAGTTCGATGCCGATCATCAGCCCCCGTCCGCGGACCTCGCGGACCCCCGGCAGCCCGGCGCAGGAGGCGCGCAGGCGCTCCAGGAGCAGGCCGCCCACCCGGCGGGCGTTGCCCTGGAGGTCGTGCTCCAGGAGGTGGCGGAGGTTGGCGAGGGCGGCGGCCATGGTGACCTGGGTGCCGCCGAAGGTGGAGATGGAGTTGGCGTCGAGGCAGTTCATGATCTCGGCGCGGGCGACGACGCCGCCGACCGACATGCCGTTGCCGATGCCCTTGGCGAAGGTGACGATGTCGGGCGGCCCGTTCCCCGCGTGCGCCTGCCAGCCCCAGAAGTGGTCGCCGGTGCGGCCCCAGCCGGTCTGCACCTCGTCGGCGATCCACAGCACGCCCTGTTCCGCGAGGACTTCGCGGAACGCCGCGTAGAGCCCGTCGGGCGGGGAGGTGAACCCGCCGACGCCCTGCACCGGTTCGGCGATCAGCGCGGCCGGGGCGCGGACGTGGCCGAGCAGGTCGCGCAGGTCGGCGACGCAGGCGGCGGTGAAGGCGTCGTCGTCCAGGCCGGCGTAGGGGCCGCGGTGGCGGACGCCGCCGTGGACGTAGAGGGTCTGCAGCGGGGAGAGCGACGTGGGCGACCAGCCGCGGTTGCCGGTGACGGAGACGGTGGAGAAGGACCGGCCGTGGTAGCTGTTGCGCATGGCCAGGATCTGGTTGCTGCGCCGGTGGGTGGTGGCGAGCAGCAGGGCGGTGTCGTTGGCCTCGGTGCCGGAGGTGGTGAAGAAGACGCGCGCGTCGGGGATGCCGGACAGGGCGGCGATCCGCTCGGCGAGGTCGACCATCGGCCGGTTGAGGTAGAGCGTGGAGGAGTGCGGCAGCCGGCCGGCCTGCTCGGCGACCGCCCGGGTGACCTCGGGGAGGGCGTGGGCGGTCATGGTGGTGAGGATGCCGCCGAAGAAGTCGAGGTAGCGGCGGCCCTCGGAGTCCCACACGTGGCGGCCCTCGCCGCGGGAGATCTCGAGGGGGTCGTCGTAGTAGAGGCCGAGCCAGTCGGGGAGGACGGCGCGGTGCCGGCCGAGCAGGGCCCCGGCGCCGGCGGGCGCGTCCGTCACGGCTCCACCAGCCCCTGGTAGGCGTCGGGCCTGCGGTCGCGGTAGAAGGCCCACTGCTGCCGGACCTCCTCGATCAGGTCGAGGTCGAGGTCGCGGACGACGAGTTCCTCCTCCTTGTCGGAGGCCACCTCGCCCACGAACTGCCCGCGGGGGTCGACGAAGTAGCTGGTGCCGTAGAAGTCGTTGTCGCCGTACGGTTCCCGGCCGACCCGGTTGATGGCGGCGACGAAGTACTCGTTGGCGACCGCGGCCGCGGGCTGTTCGAGCTGCCAGAGGTAGGCGGAGAGCCCGCGCGAGGTGGCCGACGGGTTGTAGACGATCTGCGCGCCGTTCAGGCCGAGTTGGCGCCAGCCCTCCGGGAAGTGCCGGTCGTAGCAGATGTACACGCCGACCCTGCCGACGGCGGTGTCGAAAACCGGCCAGCCCAGGTTGCCCGGCTTGAAGTAGTACTTCTCCCAGAAGCCCTTGACCTGGGGGATGTGGTGCTTGCGGTACTTGCCCAGCACCGTCCCGTCCGCGTCGACGACGACGGCGGTGTTGTAGTAGAAGCCGCTCCGCTCGACCTCGAAGACCGGCACCACGATCACCATGCCGGTCTCCCGGGCGAGGGCCCGCATGCGGGTCACGGTCGGCCCGTCGGGGACGGGTTCCGCCCACCGGTAGTGCTCGGGTTCCTGGACCTGGCAGAAGTAGGGGGCGTTGAAGACTTCCTGGAAGCCGATGATCCGCGCGCCCTGCCGGGCGGCCTCGCGGGCGTGTTCCTCGTGTTTGGCGATCATGGATTCGGTGTCCCCGGTCCAGGTCGCCTGGACGAGGGCCGCGCGTACGACGTTGGCCACGAGCTGCTCCTTCGACGGAACGTCAGAGGGCCTGCGTGCCATGGACCCACCCGCTGGGACGGCACTGGCACCACCGGACGGCCGGGACGGGCCGGGGAGGCCGGCCGGCCGCACACGCTGGAAGCTCGAACTTAGGACGCCCCGGAGGGCTTGCCAAGACCATCCCGGCGAAACCGTCGAATCGCCTTCCGCAAGCACCCTTGCGGGCCAGTTCCGGCCACCGGGAAACCGGCCGGCACCTGCCGGAACGGACGGATCCGGTACCCGGATTCTCTTCCCACTGGAACGTTGGTTAGCCTAACCTTACTTTCGTTGCGCTGCCCGCAGCGGTGGTCACCCCTGCGCACGCTCACCGGGGACGACTGCCGCCACGGGCGGTCCGGTCCCCGGGAAGAAGGAAGCCGCCAGTGTCCCACCCGCCCACTCCGCACGTACCCGCACTCCCGGATCCCGGGGCCACCGGCGCGCAGGAGTTCGCCGGCCGGACCGCGCTGGTGACCGGTGCGGCGCGGGGCATCGGCCGGGCCGTGGTGCACGCGCTCGCCGCCCGGGGCGCCCGGGTGCTCGCCACCGACCTCGAGAAGCCGAAGGCCAGGAAGCCGGCCCGCCTGTACGACGGCCGGGTCGCCGCCCTGGCGGTGGACGTCCGCGACTCGGCCGCCGTGGACGCCGCGGTCGCCCACGCCGAGGACGTGTTCGGGCCGCTGGACGTCGCCGTGAACGTGGCGGGAGTGCTGTCGACCTCCGCCGTCGTCGATCTGACGGACGAGCAGTGGGACGCCCACTTCGCCGTGAACACCACCGGCGTCTTCCACGTCTCGCGGGCCGCCGCCCGGCGCATGACGGAGCGTGGCCGCGGCAGCATCGTGACCGTCGCCTCCAACGCGGCCGGCATACCCCGGGCCGGACTGGCCGCCTACGCCGCCTCCAAGGCCGCCACGGTGATGTTCACCAAGTGCCTCGGGCTGGAGGTGGCCGCGCGGGGCGTGCGCTGCAACACGGTCTCCCCGGGTTCCACCATGACCGACATGCAGCGCGGCATGTGGACCGGGGGCGACGCCGAGGCCGCCGCGCGCCGCGTGATCGAGGGCGACCTGGCCACCCACCGCACCGGCATACCGCTGGGGCGCATCGCCGACCCGCAGGACGTCGCCGAGGCCGTCGCGTTCCTCGCCTCGGACCGTGCCCGGCACATCACCATGCACGACCTCTACGTCGACGGCGGAGCCACCCTGCGTGCCTAGGCCGACCGCTTCCCCCTCCCCCGCACCGTCCGGGCCCCACCGCCCCGTCCGACGAACTGGAGATGTGATGACCGCCCCCCTGCGAGAGCCCATGGTCCTCCCCGCTCCGCCGGCCACGCTCGGCGCGGCGACCGCGCTGCTCGACTCCTACCGCCCGGGCGACCGCTTCGTCGCCACCCCCCGCCGCACCCTGCTCGGCGAGGGAGTCGTCGCGGAGGTGCCGCACGACGCCCGCCCGCTGACCGAGCGCGTCCGGGAGGTCCTGACGGCCGCCCGCGACCTCACCGGGGACGACGCCGCGGGCACGGTCGTCCTGGGCTCGGTGCCGTTCTCCCCCGACGCGCCCCCCGCCCTGGCCGTTCCGGCCGCCCTGCGCACCGCGCCCGCGCTGCGCGAGGACCCGCTGATCGCGCTGCCCACGCCCGAGGGCCCGCGCCACGCCTGGCAGGTGCGCGAGGTTCCGTCCGCCGCCGAGTACGGCCGGGCGGTCACCGACGCCGCGGCCCGCATCCGCGCCGGGGAGTTCGACAAGGTCGTCCTCGCCCGCACCCTGGAGCTGACCTCCGGTCGGGAGCCCGACCTGCCGCTGATGCTGCGCCGGCTGGCCCGCCGGGACCCCGGCGGCTACACCTTCGCGGTGCCCACCGGCCCGGCCCGCACCCTGATCGGCGCCAGCCCCGAGCTGCTGGTGTCGCGCCGCGGCACCACGCTCGTCGCCAATCCGCTGGCCGGTTCGCTGCCGCGCAGCGCGGACCTCGCCGAGGACGTCCGCCGCGCCAACACGCTGCTGGAGTCGCCGAAGGACCTGCACGAGCACGCCGTCGTGGTGGAGGCGGTCCGGGCCGCCCTGGCCCCGTTCTGCACCCGCCTGGACGTCCCCGAGCGTCCCACCCTGGTGAACACCGCGGCGATGTGGCACCTGTCCACCACCGTCACCGGCGAGCTCGCCGACCCCGGCACCACGGCGCTGGACCTGGCCTCGGCGCTGCACCCGACCCCGGCCGTCTGCGGCACGCCGACGGGCCTCGCCCGTGAGGTGATCGCCGGCTACGAGCCCTTCGACCGCGGCGCCTACACCGGCATGGTGGGCTGGCAGGACGCCTCCGGCGACGGCGAATGGGTCGTCACCATCCGGTGCGCGGAGGCCGAGGGGGCACTGCTGCGCCTGTTCGCCGGAGCGGGCATCGTGGGGGCGTCGTCCGCCGAGGCGGAGACGGCGGAGACCGCCGCCAAGTTCCGTACCTTCCTGACCGCCGTGGGAGCCTCGCTGTGAGCACCGGGACCGACGCCCGCCCGCCCGCCACGACGCCCGGCGTCGACGCGCCGACCTGGCCCGAGGAGTTCGCCGCCCGCTACCGCGCCGCGGGCTGGTGGCGGGGCGCGACCATCGGCGGGATGCTGCGCGAGCGCGCCGAGCGGTACCCGGACCGGGAGGCCCTGGTGGACCCGGCGCCCGAGCGGCGTGCGTGGACCTACCGCGAGCTGGACGCGGCCGTGGACCGGCTCGCCGCCGGCTTCGCCGCCCGGGGCGTCGCCAAGGGCGACCGGGTCGTCGTCCAGCTCCCCAACATCGCCGAGTTCATCCAGGTGATCATGGCGCTGTTCCGGATCGGTGCCCTGCCGGTGTTCGCGCTGCCCGCGCACCGCGAGACGGAGATCCGCTACTTCTGCGCCTTCACCGAGGCCGTCGCCTACGTGACCGTCGACCGGCACGCCGGCTTCGACCACGCCGCGCTGGCGGGCCGGATGAAGGACGAAGTGGCGACCCTGCGCGAGGTGTTCGTGGTCGGCGAGGCCGGCGAGCACACCCCGCTCACCGAGGTGACCGGCGACCCCGCAGCCCTGCCCGCCGGCCCCGAGCCGCACGAACTGGCCTTCCTGCAGCTCTCCGGCGGCACCACCGGCGTGCCCAAGCTGATCCCCCGCACCCACGACGACTACCTGTACTCGGTGTGGGGCTCCAACGAGATCTGCGCGGTGGACCCCGGCACCCGCTTCCTGGTGGTGCTCCCCGCGGCGCACAACTTCCCCGTCAGCAGCCCCGGTTGGCTCGGCGTCCTCCACGCGGGCGGCACCGCGGTGCTCTCCCCGAACACCGACCCGGCGACCGCCTTCCCGCTGATCGAGCGGGAGGGGATCACCATGACCGGCCTGGTCCCCCCGCTGGCCATCGTCTGGACCGACGCCGCCGCGGCCACCGGGCACGACCTCTCCAGCCTGCGGTCGGTGCTGGTGGGCGGCGCCAAGTACAGCGAGGCGGCGGCCCGCCGCTTCGAGCCCGCCCTCGGCTGCCGCCTGCAGCAGGTCTTCGGCATGGCCGAGGGCCTGGTCAACTACACCCGCCTGGACGACCCGTACGAGACGATCGTCTCCACCCAGGGCCGGCCGATCTCCCCCGACGACGAGATCCGCATCGTCGACGACCACGACCAGGACGTCGCGGAGGGCGAGTTCGGGCACCTGCTGACCCGCGGCCCGTACACCATCCGCGGCTACTGGCGGGCCCCGGAGCACAACGCGCGCTCCTTCACCGAGGACGGCTTCTACCGCACCGGCGACATCGTCCGCCGCACCCCGAGCGGCCACCTGGTGGTCGAGGGGCGCGCGAAGGACCAGATCAACCGGGGTGGCGAGAAGATCGCGCCGGAGGAGGTGGAGAACGTCATCCTCCGTCATCCCTCGGTCCACGACGTCTCCGTGGTCGCGGTCCCCGACGAGTACCTCGGCGAGCGCAGCCTGGCCTACGTGGTGCTGCGCAAGGACGCCGAGCCGGTGAGGTCCGTGGCGATCAAGCGGTTCGTCCGCGAGCAGGGCATCGCCGCGTACAAGGTGCCCGACCTCGTCGAGTTCGTCGACGAGTTCCCGCAGACCGGCGTCGGCAAGGTCAGCAAGAAGGGGCTGCGGGCAGCCGCGGACTCCGCCCAGGATCACTGAAAGGCCCTCGACGAATCCCATGGCACTCCCCGCCATCGCCCCCTATCCGCTGCCCTCGCCCGAGGAGCTGCCCGAGAACCGGGTCTCCTGGACTGCGGACCCCCGGCGCGCCGTGCTGCTCGTGCACGACCTGCAGAACCACTTCCTCGGCGCCTTCCCGGCCGGTGAGCAGCCGCTGACCGGCATGCTCGCCAACACCGCCCGGCTGATCACCGCCGCCCGCGCCGCCGGCGTGCCGGTGGTGTACTCGGCGCAGAAGGGCGGCCAGACGCCCGAGGAGCGCGGTCTCCAGCTGGACTTCTGGGGTCCGGGCGTGGCCGACGACCCCGAGAAGCTGGCCACCCCCGGGATCGTGGCGCCGGCGCCGGGCGACACCCTGCTCCGCAAGTGGAAGTACAGCGCCTTCGTCCGCACGGAACTGGCCGACCTGATGGCCGGGTGGGGACGCGACGAGCTGATCGTCACCGGCGTCTACGCCCACATCGGCGTGCTGATGAGCGCGGCCGACGCCTGGCAGCGGGACATCCGCGCCCACCTGGTCGCCGACGCGGTCGCCGACTTCAGCCGCGACGACCACGACATGGCCCTGCGCTGGGCCGCCGGCCGCTGCGCGGCCGTCACCACCACCGACGCCCTGCTGGGCGCGCTGACCGAGAAGGACTGATCCGCGCGATGGCCCTCACCCTGAACCAGATCCACGCCGACGTCGCCGACTGTCTCGGCGAGGACCTCGCCGACATCCCGGTGGACGAGAACCTCGTGGACTACGGCCTGGACTCGGTCCGGATCATGGCGCTGCTGGAAGGCTGGCGCCGCGACCACGGCGTCACCGCCGACTTCGCGGACCTCGCGGAGAAGCCCGCCGTCGAGGCCTGGGCGGAACTCCTGGGGGTGACCTCATGACGGTCGCCACGCCCGCCCCCGCCGGGCACTCCCTGCCCGAGGGGCCGGCCGAGCTCCCGCTGACCGCGGCCCAGTCGGGCATGTGGTACGCGCAGGCCCTGGACCCGGAGAGCCCGGCGCTGAACACCGCGGAGTGCGCCGAGATCGACGGGCCGCTGGACCCGGAGCTCTTCGCGCGTGCCCTGCGGCAGGTCGTCGAGGAGGCCGACGCGCTGCGCGCCCGCTTCCTCGAGACCCCCGAGGGGCCGCGGCAGATCGTCCCGGACGGGATCGCGTTGCCCTTCCAGGTGCTCGACCTGCGGGACGCGGCGGACCCGGCGGCCGCCGCCGAGGCGTGGATGCGCGCCGACCTGGCCGAGCCGTTCGACCTCACCGGGGCCGAACCCCTGTTCAAGCAGGCGCTGTTGCGCACCGGGGACGAGCGCTGGCTGTGGTACCAGCGCATCCACCACCTGGTGATGGACGGCTACGGCTACACCCTGCTGGGCCGCCGCACCGCCGAGGCGTACACCGCGTTCGCCCGCGGCGAGGAGCTGCCCCCGCGCACCTTCCGGCCGCTGGCCGAACTCGTCGAGCTGGACGCCGAGTACCGCTCCGGCGAGGCCTTCGAGGCCGACCGCGGGTACTGGAGCGAGCTGCTGGCCGACCGGCCGGAGGCCCCCCACCTGGCCGGCCGTCCGGCGCACCCCTCGCGGACCTTCCTGCGCCGCACCGCCCACCTGTCCCCCGAGGCCACCGACCGGCTCCGGCGGACCGCGTCGGCGCTGAAGGCCACCTGGCCCGAGGTCATGATCGCCGCCCAGGCGCTGTACACCGCCCGCGCCACCAACCGGCAGGACGTGGTGCTCGGCGTGCCGCTGATGGGCCGGATGGGCTCGGCGGCGCTGCGCGTCCCCGGCATGGTGATGAACGTGCTGCCGCTGCGCGTCTCCGTGGAGCCGGAGCAGACCTTCGCCGAACTGGTCCGCCAGGTCGTGCTGGCGCTGCGCGCGGCCCGCCGCCACCAGCGGTACCGCTACGAGGACATCCGGCGCGACCTCGGCCTCCAGGGCGAACAGCGCGCCCTGGTGGGGCCGTTGGTCAACACCATGCCCTTCGACTACGCGGTGGGTTTCGCCGGCTCCCCGGCCCGGCTCCGCAGCCTGTCCGCGGGTCCCGTCGACGACCTCACCGTCAACATCTACGACCGCGCCGACGGCCACGGTCTGGAGATCGACCACGACGCCAACCCCGCCCTCTACTCCGAGGAGGAGGTCGCCGTCCACCAGCGGCGCTTCCTGGCCCTGCTGGACCGCCTGGTCGACACCGACCCCCAACTCCCCCTGGCCGTGCACCCGGTGGCGCTGCCGGAGGAACTCGACCTGGTGCTGCGGACGTTCAACGACACCTCCCGGGAGCTTCCGCCCACCACGCTGATCGGCCCGATCGAGGCGCAGGCGGCCCGCACCCCGGACGCCCCCGCCCTGGTCTTCGGCGGCACCACCCTCACCTACGCCGAGCTCAACGCCCGCGCCAACCGGCTGGCACGTCACCTGATCGAGCGGGGCGCCGGTCCCGGCAGGGTCGTCGGCGTGGCGGTTCCCCGCTCCCTGGAGCTGGTGACCGCGCTGCTGGCGGTGCTCAAGGCGGGCGCGGCCTACCTGCCGCTGGACCCCGACCACCCCGCGCAGCGGCTCGTCGACATGCTGGCGGACGCCGCCCCGGTCTGCGCGGTGACCGACCACGAGCGGCGGCTGCCGTCCGGCGTGGACACACCGCTGGTGGTGCTGGACGGGCTGGACCTGTCGGCCCGTCCGGCCTGCGACCCGGCCAGGGCGCTGACGCCGTCCCACCCCGCGTACGTGATCTACACCTCCGGCTCCACCGGCCGCCCCAAGGGCGTCGTGGTCCCGCACGGGGCGATCGACAACCGGCTGCGGTGGATGCAGCACGCGTATCCGCTCTCCGCGGGCGACCGGGTGCTGCAGAAGACCCCGGCCTCCTTCGACGTGTCGGTGTGGGAGTTCTTCTGGGCGCTGCGCGTCGGCGCGACGCTGGTGGTGGCCGAGCCCGGCGGGCACCGCGACCCGGCGTACCTGACGTGGCTGATCAACGAGGAGCGGATCACCACCTGCCACTTCGTGCCCTCGATGCTCCAGCTGTTCCTGGCCGAGCCGTCCGCCGCCTCGGTGGGCTCCACGCTGCGCCAGGTGTTCTGCAGCGGCGAGGCGCTGCCCCGGGACACCGCGCGGACCTTCGCCGCCCGGCTGCCGGAGGTGCGGCTGCACAACCTGTACGGCCCGACCGAGGCCGCCGTGGACGTCAGCTTCCACGAGGTGCTGCCGGGACAGGACGGTCCGGTGCCGATCGGCGCGCCCGTCTGGAACACCCGGCTGTACGTGCTGGACGCCGCGCTGCAGCCGTGCCCGCCAGGGGTCCCCGGGGAGCTGTACCTGGCCGGCGTCCAGCTGGCCGACGGCTACCTGGGCCGGCCGGAACTGACCTCGTCCCGTTTCGTCGCCGACCCGTTCGGGCCGCCCGGTGAGCGGATGTACCGCACCGGCGACCTGGCCCGCTGGCGGGCGGACGGCCAGGTGGAGTACCTCGGCCGCACCGACCACCAGGTGAAGCTGCGCGGCCAGCGCATCGAACTCGGCGAGATCGAGGCCGCGTTGGCCGCCCAGGACGGGGTGGACGGCGCCTGTGCGCTGGTCCGCGAGGACCGGCCCGGCGACCAGCGGCTGGTCGGCTACGTCACCGGTTCCGCCGACCCGTCGGCGGTCCGCGAGGCGGTGGCGCTGACCCTGCCGGAGCACATGGTGCCGACGGCGGTGGTGGCGCTGGAGGAGTTCCCGCTGTCGCCCAACGGCAAGCTGGACCGCCGTGCCCTGCCCGCCCCGGTCCACGCGTCGGCGGGGCGCCGCCCCACGGTGGCCCGCGAGGAGGCGATGGCGCGGGTCTTCGCCGAGGTGCTGGGCCTGGGCGAGGTGGGCGCCGACGACGCCTTCTTCGACCTCGGCGGCTCCTCGCTGCTGGCGATCCGGCTGGTGGCGCGGATCCGCGAGGAGTTCGGCGCCGAGCTCACCCTGGGCTCGCTGTTCGCCTCGCCGACGCCGGCGGCGCTCGCCGCGCGGCTGGACAGCGCCCGGCCGTCGTCCTCGGACGCGCTGGACGTCGTGCTGCCGCTGCGCCCCGACGGCGACCGGCCGCCGCTGTTCGTGCTCCATCCGGCGGGCGGCATCGCCTGGTGCTACGCGGGCCTGCCCGCGCGGCTCGGCCCCGACCAGCCGGTGTACGGCATCCAGGCGCCCGGCCTGCTCGAGGGCGGTCCGCTGCCGGAGTCGCTGGAGTCGCTGGCCGCCGAGTACGTCGCGCGGGTCCGCGCGGTGCGGCCGCACGGGCCGTACCGGCTGATGGGCTGGTCCGTGGGCGGCGCGCTGGCGCAGACCATGGCGGTGCTGCTCCAGGAGGCCGGCGAGGAGGTGGACCTGCTGGCGCTGCTCGACGCGTTCCCCGCGGAGCAGTGGCGGGAGCGGCCCGCCCCCGAGGAGGGCGACGCGCTCACCGCCGTGCTGCGGATGGCGGGCCTGGAGCGGACGGTGGAGGCGACCAAGGAGGACGTCGTCGCCACGCTCGCCCGGCTGGGCAGCCCGCTGGGCGGCCTGTCCGACGTCACGCTCAACCGGATCGTCGACATCGTGCCGCACAACGCGCGGCTGATGCGGGAGCACGAGCACCGGCGCTACGAGGGCGACCTGCTGTTCTTCACGGCGGCGGCGCCGCGGGCGGAGGACTGGCTGACGTGGGAGTCCTGGCGTCCCCACATCGGCGGCGAGGTCCGGAACCTGGACCTCGACTGCACCCATCCGCTGATCACGCAGGGCCGTCACCTGGACGCGGTGGCGGCGGCGGTCTCGGCCCGGATCAAGGAGCTCGACGCGTGAGGACGACGGACATTCCCTCCCCCTTCGACGGGGAGTCGCCGTTCCTGGTGCTGGGGAACGCGCGGGGGCAGCGGTCCCTGTGGCCGGCGTGGCGGGACGTCCCCCCGGGCTGGACCCCCCTCTTCGGCCCCGCCCCCCGCCCCGCCTGCGACGCCCACCTCCACACCTCCTGACCCACCCCGCGGCACCACGGACCCACCCCGGCAGGGGTGCCCCCGGCTTCAGGCCGGGGGCACCCCTGCCGGGGAGCAGGCCGTGGCGGCGTGTCAGGCGCTGTCGGTGGTGTGCCGGTGGAGGTCGCGGTGCGCCTCGCACTGCTCGCCGAAGACCTCCGCCCTGCAGGGTCCGGGGCCTTGGTAGTGGTGGTCGTGGACCGTGGGAGTGACGGGGATGGCCTGCTGCCCGGCGAGCGGGGCGGCCTCGGTGTGGTCCAGGCGCTTTTCCACGGCGACGAGGCGGGCGATGAGTTCCTGCTGGGACGGGCTGCTCATGCTGCCTCCTCGAAGGGCGGGGGTGGACGCCTGTGTCGGCTTCCCGGCGGACTGTGCGTCATGTCCTCGACCCGCGTGCGGGGGTGCTCCACCGGTATCTCCTCGCCGTCGGCCGGCCACTCCGGACGGAACGGCCTACACCCCGCGGATGCCCGTGACGCGCAGGGCGTGGATCAGGGACCAGTGGTGGTCGTCGGAGACGCCGCGGCCGGCCGCGAGGAGGAGCGGGACCAGGCGGTCCGGGTCGGGCAGGACGCAGCGCACGACCTCCGCGGGGGCGCGGACCCGCACGTACGCGTCCAGCAGCAGCCGCACGTCGCGGTGGCGTCCCGCGGCGGCGAGGGAGAGGAGCGCGCCCCCCATCTCCTCGGCGGCGCGGGCCACCCCCTGCCGCAGCACCCGCTCCCCGTCCTCCCCGCGCCCCGCCGCCGCGAGCGCGTCCCCGACCGGGACCAGCCGCGCCACCGGCAGGGAGGACACCTCCCAGAGCAGCGTCGTCCACTCCACGTCGTCCCGGGACCGTGCCAGTTCCTCCGCGACCAGCGGGAGCCGGGCGGGGGGCCAGGAGGCCGTCTCGGCCAGCAGCGCGTGCGCCTCGCCGGACCGGCCCTGGGCGCGGAGCCGGAGCAGCCGGGCCACCTGCTCGGCCGCCAGCCGCCGGTCCTCGGGCCCCGGGGCGTCCGTCACGCCCGCCGCCGGCTCCTCCGTCGCCCCCGCGAACCGCGCGCCCCGCGGCGCCCCGATACCGGCCCCGGCCCCGGCACGACCCGGCTCCGGGCCGAACCCGAACCCGGACGCGAGACCGGCAACGGGGCCGGAACCGGGACCGGTCACGGCGGCGGCAAAGGGAGCGGGAGCAGCGGCCGGAACGGGTCCGAAGGGGCCGGCGGGCGGCGCCGGCGCCGCCTGGACGTCCGCTTCCTCCAGCATCCCGGCGAACCGCGCACTGCCCCGCGGCCGCTTCCGCTTCTGCCGGCCGGCGGCACCGGCACCGGCACCCTCACCGGCACCCGCCACCCGCGCGGGCTCCACCCGTTCACCGCGGTCCAACGCCTCCCACCGCGCCCGCAGTTCGGCGCACCGGGCGACGGCCCGCTCGTGGTCGTCGCGGGCCCAGGCCAGGTCCACCCGCAGCGCCTCGGGGGCCCGGTCGCCGCCCGCCGCCTCGACCGCGCGGCCCCGTTCCGCCCGGCGTCCGGCGGCCTCCCGCTCCTCGCGCCACGCGGCCTCCAGCCGGTCCCGCAGCGCCTCCCGCCCACCGGGCCGGGTGTCGTGCGCGGTCGCGGCGGCGGCGTGGAGGGCGCGGGCCGGTTCCGTCTCGACGGCCGCCGCCCGGGAGCCGTGGGCGGTGGCCAGGTCGTGGAGCAGGCCCTCGACCACGTCCCACGGCGGCACGTCCCGCCCCTCCAGGCAGGCGCGCATCCCCTCGGGGTGCCGTTCCCAGAAGACGCCGGACCAGCCGGCCCGCTGGTCGACGCGCCCGAGGAGGCCCTCCAGGTAGCGTGCGAAGTCCCGGACCCGCCCCGGGAGCTGTTCAGCTGCCATGCCGTGTTCACCCCACCACTGCGGACCGGAGCTTCCCGGCTCCGAAGGCAACACCAGCCGTGTTACGTCCGCGCTACGCGGAGTTTTCCGTCATGACGCGGCGTCGCCCCGCGCCCGCGAACGGTGACGGCCGCCGGGGCGGCGTCCCGTCCGGAGCGAGGTGTAGCCACCGGGCGCAGGGGCACCCGGCGGGCGCACGCAACGTCGACCTCGTGCGCCCGCACGCAGCAGGGGGCGCGCCGAAACGGATGGCTGATGACCAGCGGATTCCCGGGTCCGCAGGGCTACGGCTCGGACCCCTTCGCAGAGTTCTTCGCACGCCTGTTCAGCAGCGGCCTCCTCGGCCCGGCGCCGTCGGCCAGGGGCTCGGGCGGGAGCGCGCAGGGGCAGGGCGGCAACGGCGCTCCGCCCCGGCGGGTGGACATCGGCCGGCTGATGAGCCGCCCCGCCCAGGACCTGGTGCGCGCGGCGGCCGCCTACGCCGCCGAGCACGGCAGCCACGACCTGGAGACCGAGCACCTGCTGCGCGCCGCCCTGGCCATCGAGCCGACGCGGAGCCTGATCGCGCGGGCGGGCGCGGACCCGGACGAGCTGGCCGCGGACATCGACAGCCGCGCCCCGTCGCCGGGCGAGGACGAGACGCCGCCGGCCTCGGTGGCGATGACCCCGGCGGTGAAGCGGGCCCTGCTGGACGCCCACGAGCTGGCCCGCAGGCGGGGCGACGGCTACATCGGCCCGGAGCACGTGCTGAGCGCGCTGGCCGACAATCCCGACTCGGCGGCCGGTCACATCCTCAGCACGGCCCGCTTCGCTCCCCCTCCCCCGCCCGAGGGCCAGGAGCCGCCCGGTCAGGGGGCCGGACGCGGTCCTTCCGGCTCCACGGCCGTGCGCCGCGGGCCCGAGGGGCCGCAGCACGGCATGAACACCCCGAACCTGGACCGCTACGGCCGTGACCTGACGGAACTGGCCCGCCAGGGGCGGATCGACCCGGTGATCGGGCGCGAGGAGGAGATCGAGCAGACCGTCGAGGTGCTCTCCCGGCGCGGCAAGAACAACCCGGTGCTGATCGGCGACGCGGGTGTCGGCAAGACGGCGATCGTGGAGGGCCTGGCCCAGCGGATCGCGGACGACGACGTCCCCGACGTGCTGGCCGGCCGCCGGGTGGTGGCCCTGGACGTCTCCGGGGTGGTCGCCGGCACCCGCTACCGGGGCGACTTCGAGGAGCGGCTCAACGGGATCATCGACGAGATCCGGGCGCACCCCGACGAGCTGGTCGTCTTCATCGACGAGCTGCACACGGTGGTGGGCGCGGGCGGCGGCGGCGAGGGCGGGATGGACGCCGGCAACATCCTCAAGCCCGCCCTGGCCCGCGGCGAGCTGCACGTGGTGGGCGCGACCACGCTGGAGGAGTTCCGCAGGATCGAGAAGGACGCCGCGCTGGCCCGCCGGTTCCAGCCGGTCCTGGTGCCGGAGCCGTCGGTCTCCGACGCGATCCAGATCCTCCGCGGCCTGGCCGACCGCTACGAGGCCCACCACCAGGTCCGCTACACCGACGAGGCGCTGGTGGCGGCCGTGGAGCTGTCCGACCGCTACCTCACCGAGCGCTTCCTGCCGGACAAGGCGATCGACCTGATGGACCAGGCCGGCGCCCGGGTCCGGCTGCGGGCGCGCTCCCGCGGCACGGACGTGCGGGCGCTGCAGCGGGAGGCGGAGCAGCTCACCCGTGACAAGGACCAGGCGGTCGCCGCCGAGCAGTACGAGGAGGCGATGCGGCTGCGGGACCGGATCGAGGAGGTCCGCGGCCGGATCGAGGCGGCCGGCCAGGAGGAGCACCCGGACGACGGGCAGCACCTGGTGGTGACCGTCGAGTCGATCGCCGAGGTGGTCTCCCGGCAGACGGGCATCCCGGTGGCCAGCCTGACCGCCGAGGAGAAGGAGCGGCTGCTGCACCTGGAGGAGCACCTGCACGAGCGGGTGGTGGGCCAGGAGGAGGCCGTGAAGGCGGTCTCGGACGCCGTGCTGCGGGCCCGCGCGGGACTGGCGGGCCCGGACCGGCCGATCGGCAGCTTCCTCTTCCTCGGCCCGACCGGCGTGGGCAAGACGGAGCTGGCGAGGGCGCTCGCCGAGGCGCTGTTCGGCAGCGAGGAGCGGATGGTCCGCCTGGACATGAGCGAGTACCAGGAGCGGCACACGGTGAGCCGCCTGGTCGGCGCCCCGCCCGGCTACGTCGGGCACGAGGAGGCCGGGCAGCTCACCGAGGTGGTCCGGCGCCATCCGTACTCGCTGCTGCTGCTCGACGAGGTGGAGAAGGCGCACCCGGACGTCTTCAACATCCTGCTGCAGGTGCTGGACGACGGCCGGCTGACCGACTCCCAGGGCCGCACGGTCGACTTCACCAACACGGTGATCGTGATGACCAGCAACCTGGGCTCGGAGGCGATCGTCCGGGGCGGCGGGACGCTGGGCTTCGCCTCCGCGGACGCGGCGGTGGACGAGGAGGCCCGCCGGGAGCGGGTGCTCCGTCCGCTGCGGCAGCACTTCCGGCCGGAGTTCCTGAACCGGATCGACGAGATCGTGGTGTTCCGCCGGCTCACCGACGTCCAGCTGCGGCAGATCACCGACCTGATGCTGGAGCGGACCCGGCGGCGGCTGCACGCCCAGGACATCACGGTGCGGTTCACCGACGAGGCCGTGGACTGGCTGGCGCGCCACGGCCACCAGCCGGAGTACGGCGCCCGGCCGCTGCGCCGCACCATTCAGCGCGAGGTGGACAACGAGCTGTCCCGGATGCTGCTGGACGGCCGGCTGTCCGCGGGCGGCCGGGTCACCGTGGAGGTCGGCCCGGACGGCCGTCCCGCGTTCCGTGTGGAGGGCGGCGGGGCGACCGCGGCGGCCGGGGGCCGGGAGGCCCCGCCGGAAGCGCCGTTCGGCGGTTCCGGCGGCACCGGTTCCTGAGCGCCCCCCGGCCTCGGTGGTGCGGCCCGTCAGCGGGCGGGCCGCACCACCATGGCGGAGCCACCGCCCCGGCGAACCGTTTCGGCGGCGGCGGTCCAGCGGCCGTCGGGCAGCCGGTGCACGCCGGTCGCCGCGCCGATCTCCGGGTTGCGGCCGAACACGTGCCCGATCGCCTCGAGTTCGGCCCGCAGCGCGCTGTCGTACAGGCCGGGCTCGAGCTCGGTGCGGGCGGCGTTGCGCTGGCTGGCGCGCGGCGCGGCGATGGCGTCGACCAGCGGGAGCCCCCGGTCGACCACGCCGGTGAGGGTCTGCAGCACGGTGGTGATGATGGTCGCGCCGCCGGGCGAACCGAGCGCGAGCACCGGCCTGCCGTGTCCGTCGAGCACGATGGTGGGCGACATCGAGGACCGCGGCCGCTTGCCCGGACCGGGCAGGTTCGGGTCGTGTACGGCGGGGTTGGCGGGGGCGAAGGAGAAGTCGGTCAGCTCGTTGTTGAGCAGGAACCCGCGGCCCGGCACGGTGATGCCGCTGCCGCCGGTCTGCTCGATGGTGAGCGTGTAGGCGACCACGTTGCCCCACTTGTCGGCGACCGTGAGGTGGGTGGTGCTCTCGCCCTCGTAGGTGGTCGGGGCGGCCTCGCCGGCGGTGGCGCAGGCCGCGGGGTCGCGCGGGTCGCCGGGGGCGAGGGGGCTGGTGAGCACCGCGTCGTCCTTGATCAGGCAGGCGCGGGAGTCCGCGAACTCCTGGGAGAGCAGTTCCCGGGTGGGCACGTCCTCGAAGGCGGGGTCGCCGACCCAGCGGCCCCGGTCGGCGAAGGCGACGCGGCTGGCCTCGACGAAGCGGTGCAGGTACTCCGCCTGGGTGGCCCGCGAGAGGTCGGTGCGCTCCAGGATGTTGAGGGCCTCGCCGACCGTGGTGCCGCCCGAGGAGGACGGGGCCATGCCGTAGACCTTCAGTCCCCGGTAGTCGACGCGGGTGGGGGCCTGCCCCTTGACGCGGTACCGCGCCAGGTCCCGTGCGGTGAGGTCGCCGGGCCGCGCGCGGTAGCCCGCGTCCGGGTCCACGGGCGGGTGGTTGACCGTCTCGACGACGTCCTCGGCGATCGGCCCGCGGTACATGACGCGGGCGCCGTCCCGCGCCATCCGCGCGTAGGTGCGCGCCAGGTCCGGGTTCCTGAACGTGGACCCCACGACCGGGAGCCGGCCGCCGGGGAGGAAGAGGTCGACGGTGTCGGGGAAGTTGCGGAACCGGGCCTCGTTGGCGGCGGTCTGCGCGCGGAAGGTCTCGTCGACGGTGAAGCCCTCGCGGGCCAGCCGCTCGGCGGGCGCCAGGACGGTGCCGAGCCGCTTGCTGCCCCAGCGGTCCAGCACGGCGTCCCAGGTGGCGGGCGTGCCGGGGGTGCCGACGGAGAGCCCGCTGGTGACGGCCTCGGCGAACGGGATCGGCCGGCCGTCCTCGAGGAACAGGTCGCTGCCGGCGCTCAGCGGCGCCGTCTCGCGGCCGTCCACGGTGTGCACGGTGCGGGACCGGGCGTCGTAGTGGACGAAGTAGCCGCCGCCGCCGACTCCGGCCGAGTAGGGCTCGGTGACGCCGAGGGCAGCGGCGGTGGCGACGGCGGCGTCGACCGCGTTGCCGCCTTTCCTGAGGATCTCCAGCCCGGCCGCCGTGGCGTCCGCGTCGACGCTGGAGACGGCTCCGCCGTAGCCGGTGGCCACCGGCGTCTTGACGGGCGTCGTGCCGGGCCGGTCGGCGGGCGAGCCCTGGGCCGGCGCGGCGACGGTGAGGGAGGAGAGGAGGGCGGCGGAGACGGCGAGGACGGCCGGCCTCCTGCGCCGGAGCCCTCCCGGCGCTCCGGCCTCGTTCCGGGTGACGGGCTGGGGTGTGACGGAAGGACGCACCTTTACCTCCGGTCGTCGGGAATCGCCGCAGCCTAGCCCAAATTGCCGTGCACACTTCAGAGGCGCGCTCGAACGCCTGATGGGCTCCCGCTAGGCTGCGCGCCCATGAATACCGTCGTCCTGTTCCTCGCCGTCACCGTGCTCGCGCTCTGCGCGGGCGCGGCACTGGGCTGGCTGTTCCGCGGCCGCCTCGCCGACCGCCGGCTCCGCCGCAAGCAGTCCTTCTTCGGCCTGCCGGACAACGCCGAGTCGCTGCTGGTCGTCAACCGCGACCCGGGGGCCGGCCCGGAGCTCACCGTGGTGCGGCACGACGCCTTCGCCCTGCTGGAGCTCGCCGCCGTGGTCAAGGAGTGCAACGCCCACGCGCAGCTGGTGCCGCACGACGCGGCGCAGCAGAGCTTCGGCGAGCGGACCGAGTTCTGCGTCGGCGGCCCGGGCGCCAACCGGCGGCTGGCGGCGCACCTGCACTCGCTGCTGCCGGGCGTGCGGATCAACGTGGAGCCGGACGCCGGTCCGGACCGCGGCGCGTTCCAGATCGGTTCGGAGCGGTACCGGATGGAGCCGGGCAAGGAGGAGTACGTCCTGCTGGCCCGGCTGACGGCGGGCCAGGGCAGGAACGCGCGCCCGGTGTTCCTCTTCTGCGGCCAGCGCGCCATCACCAACCAGGCGGCGACCCGCTACCTGGCCCGCAACCACGAGAAGCTGGCGCGGAAGTACGACGGCGGTTCCTTCGTGCTGCTGCTGAAGGTGGTGAACTCGGCGGCGTACGGCGCCGATGTGGTCGAACTGGTGGGCGACGTGACCAAGGCGGCGCAGTCGGCGGCCCCGGTGAAGACGCTCCAGGCGCAGCCCAAGCACCGGGCGGGTTCCTGAGCGGGACGCCCTGCGGGGGGGCCGGTGCCGGGCGGCCGGGCTCGGACCCGGCCGGCGCGCAGCTGACCTTCTCCCCGTCCGGGGCGGGCCGTCCTGCGGACGGTCCGCCACCGCGCGAGCAGTGATCTCCGGCTGCTGCCGGGCGGATCCAGGGGTGCCCTGCGAGCCGCCGTCCCCTACGGCCTGTCGGCCGTGGGCGGGGCCTCGCCCGGCAGCAGCGGTCCCGCCTCGGCCGGGGCCACGCCTACGGCCTCGGTCTTGGGGTTGCGCTGCTCGCGCCGGGCGACCCACCCGGCGAACCAGGAGAGCAACATGCACATCCCGATGTAGACAGGTGAGATCACCAGGACCACGGGGATGAAAGGCAAATCATAGTCAAGGTTCGACGCGATGAGTTTCCCCGCGTGCAGGAACTCCTCGTAGGTGATGAGGAAGCCCAGTGAGGTGTCCTTCAGGGCGACCACCAGCTGGCTGATGATGGAGGGCAGCATGGCCCGCGCCGCCTGGGGCGCGAGCACGTAGGTCATCACCTGGGTCTTGCGCATGCCGAGGGCGTAGGCCGCCTCCCGCTGGCCCCGGTCCACCGAGTTGACGCCGGAGCGGAAGACCTCGGCGAGGACCGAGCCGTTGTAGAGGGTGAGCCCCGCGACGAGGGCGGGCAGCGGCTGGACCTCCAGCGCCACGAAGACGAAGAAGATCATCACCAGCACGGGCATGGCGCGGAAGAACTCCACCACCAGGGTGGAGATCCAGCGCAGCACCCGGTGCTCGGAGAGCCGTCCGACGGCGAGCACGCACCCCAGCAGCAGGGAGAGCACGGCGGCGATCGCGAAGGCCTTGAGGGTGTTGCCGAGCCCCCGCAGCAGCAGTTCCTGGATCCCCTTGTACTGGAACGGGCTCCACTTCTCGCCCTCGAACTGGCCCGTGTCGATCAGCAGGTACACCAGCCAGCCGAGCAGCGCCAGGATCACCACGGTGGCCCCCACGCCGTAGAGGCGGTGCCGGGCACGGGCCTTGGGACCGGGGAGGTCGTAGAGGGCGGAGGGCGTGTTCGCGGTCATCGGGGCACTCCCCACTTGCGCTCCAGCACGTTGAAGAGCGCGCTGATGGCGAGGGTGATGATCAGGTAGCCGAGGGCGATCCAGACGAAGGTCCAGATGACGTCGTAGCCGAGCTCGCCCAGCGTCTTGTAGGTGCCGAGCAGTTCGGTGACGCTGAACGCGCCCGCGATGGCGGAGTTCTTGGCCAGGGCGATCAGGGTGGAGCCGACCGGCGGGATGACGGTGCGGAAGGCCTGCGGCAGGACGACGTCGGAGAGCGTCTGGGTGAACGTCATGCCGAGGCTGCGGGCCGCCTCGCCCTGGCCGCGGGGCACCGTGTTGATGCCGGAGCGCAGCGCCTCGCAGATGAACGCGGAGGTGTAGCAGCCCAGCGCCAGCACCGCGAAGACGTTGAACGGCAGCACCAGGCCGAACCGGGGCAGGCCCAGCAGCACCGCGAAGAACAGCAGGGTCAGCGGGGTGTTGCGCAGCACCGTCACCCAGACCGTGCCGATGACCCGCAGCGATCCGACCGGGGCGACCCGGAAGGAGGCCATCACGAAGCCCAGTGCCAGGGCGAGCAGCGAGGCGAAGAAGGTGAGCTGGACGGTGCCGAGGAAGCCCTCGCCGTAGGTGGAGAAGTTGTCGCTCAGTACGTTCACGTCAGGTTCCGGTCCCTCGCTCAGCCCGCCGGGTATCGGTCGATGGGGGGCGGCTGGGGCGCCGGCACCCCGGAGAGGCCGAGGGTGGCCTCGTACGCCCGCTTCCAGTCGCCGTTCTTCTCCCGCTCCTCCAGGGCGTCGTTCAGGGCCTCGCGCAGCGCGTTGTCCTCCCTGGGGACGCCGATGCCGTAGGGCTCCTGGGAGAACGGCCTGCCGACCACCTTCAGCTCCTCCGGCACCTTGGCGGCGTAGCCGATGAGGATGGCGTCGTCGGTGGTGACGGCGTCGACCTGATAGGTCAGCAGGTTGTCCACGCAGACCGAGTAGGAGTCGTACGCGACGAGGGTGGCCTCGGGGTACTCGTCCCTGATCCGCTGGTACGGGGTGGAGCCGGAGGCCGAGCAGACCCGCTTGCCGGCCAGGTCGTCGGGGCCCTCGATGTCCTTCTCGTCCTTGCGCACCAGGAGTCCCTGGCCGGCCATGTAGTAGGGCCCGGCGAAGCCGACCAGCTTCTTGCGGTTGTCGTTGATGGTGTAGGTGCCGACGTAGAAGTCGATCTGCCCGTTCTGCAGGGCGGTCTCGCGGTTGGCGGAGGCGATGGTCCGGAAGCGGATGCGGCCGGGGTCCAGGCCGAGGGACGCCGACATCATGCGGGCGATCTCGATGTCGAAGCCGGTGTAGTCACCGGTGGCCGGGTCCTTCTCCCCGAGGAACGGCTGGTCCTCCTTGGCGCCGACGACGAAGTGGCCGCGCCGTTCCGCGCGGCGCCAGGTCGGGGACCCGGGCAGCCGGAAGTCCTCGTTCACCCGGTAGGTGGGGAGCTGGTCCTGGGCGGGCCCCTTCACCGGCGGGCTGCCGTCCTTGCCGCAGGCGGCGGTGGCGAGGACCAGGGCGGCGGCGAGCAGGGAGCCGACCGCACGTCGTCGGGCGGTGCGGTGGCGGGCGGGGTCGGTGCGCGCGGCGTCGGTACGAGCGGCGTCGGTGCGAGCGGTGCGGTGGCGGGCGGTGCCGCGGGCGGGATTCGTCATGGGCGCGCCCCGGTCAGTGCTTGAGGATCTTGGACAGGAAGTCCTTGGCCCGCTCGCTGCGCGGGTCCGTGAAGAACTCCTCCGGCGGGCGGTCCTCGACGATCCTCCCGTCGGCCATGAAGACCACGCGGTTGGCGGCGGAGCGGGCGAAGCCCATCTCGTGGGTGACCACCACCATGGTCATGCCTTCGCGGGCGAGCTGCCGCATGACCTCCAGGACCTCGTTGATCATCTCCGGGTCGAGGGCGGAGGTGGGCTCGTCGAAGAGGAGCGCGGTGGGCTCCATCGCCAGGGCCCGGGCGATCGCCACGCGCTGCTGCTGGCCGCCGGAGAGCTGGGCGGGGTACTTGTCGGCGTGGGCGGCGAGCCCGACGCGTTCCAGCAGTTCGCGGGAGCGCCGGTCGGCGTCCTCCCGCTTGCGGCGGCGGACCTTGACCTGGGCGAGCGAGACGTTCTGCAGGACCGTCTTGTGGGCGAAGAGGTTGAACGACTGGAAGACCATCCCGACCTCGGCCCGCAGCTGGGCGAGTGCCTTGCCCTCCTCGGGCAGCGGCCGCCCTTCGAGGCTGATGCTGCCGGACTGGATGGTCTCCAGCCGGTTGATCGCCCGGCACAGCGTCGACTTGCCCGACCCCGAGGGGCCGATCACCACGACCACCTCGCCGCGCGAGACGGTCAGGTTGATGTCCTGGAGGACGTGCAGGTCGCCGTAGTACTTGTTGACGTCGCGCAGTTCGATCAAAGGCTCGATCAAAGGATCGAAGGCCATGCCCAGCCCCATTGCTCATCGACGTGTCGTTGGCTCCGTAAACTATCCGACACCCCCCGATATGTGACGGAGGCACGCACTTCGGACACCGTCCCACCGGCCCCGCACCGCCGGGCCGAGGCGGGTGGTGGACGTCGTGGCGGGCGGACCGGTCCGGTCGCCGTACGCAGAGGGGCCCCTCCCGGGGCGCGGTCCGCGCCGTGGGAGGGGCCCCGTACCGCTCGCCGGGTGCTACTCGATGCCGAGCAGCATCTTCAGCGGGCTGATGGCGAAGTAGGCCAGGAAGAGGACGGCGGTCCCCCACAGCAGCCAGTGCACCTCGCGGGCGCGGCCCAGGCAGGCCTTGATGACCACGTAGGCGATGAAGCCGGCGCCGATGCCGTAGGTGATGGAGTACGTGAACGGCATGACGGTGATCGTCAGGAAGGCGGGGATCGCGACGTCGTAGCGGTCCCACTCGATGTGCCGGACCTGCGTCATCATCAGGAAGCCGACCGCGACCAGGGCCGGGGAGGCCGCCTGCATCGGCACCATGGTGAGCAGCGGGGTGAAGAACAGCGCGAGGGTGAACAGACCGCCGGTGACGAGGCTGGCGAAGCCGGTGCGGGCGCCTTCGCCGACACCGGCGGCCGACTCCACGTAGGTGGTGGCGGAGGAGGACGAGGCCGCGCCGCCCGCGACCGCCGCGGCGCCGTCGATCAGCAGGACGCGGCTGAGGCCGGGCACCTGGCCGCGCTCGTCGAGCAGACCCGCCTCGGCGGTGACGCCCACGACGGTGCCCATGGTGTCGAAGAAGTCGGACAGGATCAGGGTGAAGATGAGCAGGACCACGGTCAGGACGGTGACCTGACCGAAGGCGCCCAGCAGGTCGAACTGGCCGAGCAGCCCGAAGTCCGGGGCCGCGACGGGGCTGTCCGGCAGGGCCGGGGTGGTGAGGCCCCAGCTCTTCACGTCCGCCAGCGCGTTGATGACGATGGCGAGCAGCGTCATCAGGACGATGCTGATGAGGATGGCGCCCTTCACCTTGCGGGCGAGCAGGACGATCGTGACGAGGACGCCCAGGCAGAAGACCAGCATCGGCCAGCCGGTGAGGGTGCCGGTGCCGAGCTGCACGGGGACGGTGGTGTTCGCGGCGTCCGGGATGCGGGTGACGAAGCCGGCGTCGACGAAGCCGATGAAGGCGATGAACAGACCGATGCCGACGCTGATCGCCTGCTTGAGCGGCTGCGGGATGGCGTGCATGATCGCCTCACGCAGACCGGTCATCACCAGCACGCAGATCAGCAGGCCCTCGAGGACGACGAGGCCCATCGCGTCGTCCCACGCCATCAGCGGGGCGATCTGGAAGGCGACGACGGCGTTCAGGCCGAGACCGGCGGCCAGGGCGAGCGGGAGGTTGCCGCCCACACCCATGATCACGGTCATCACGGCGGCCACCAGGGCGGTGGCGGTGGCCAGCTGGGCCGGGTCGAGCTGGTCGCCGAACTTGTCCTTGGCGCTGCCGAGGATGATCGGGTTCAGAACCAGGATGTACGCCATGGTGAAGAAGGTGGCGAGTCCGCCGCGGATCTCCCGACCGTAGGTCGAGCCCCGCTCACTGATGCGGAAGAACCGGTCCAGTCCACCGCCACCGCCGCCGCCGGCTCTGGCGGGCGGCGCTGCGTTTCCGGTGTCTGTTTGCTGCATGACGTCTCCTGGAACTGAACGGGCAGGGGGAACGGCCGGCGTGGCGCCGTCGACGGCGCGCCGCCGCCAGGCGTCGCGAACACACGTGCGGCGTCTTGCGAGCGGATCATACGCATCAGACGTAAAGTCTCAACTCCCGCATACGCGCGTAGACTTGATCAAGAAATTTTCCTCGTAGCTTGCTACGAACCTGACGGTGATCTATCCCGCCCAATCGGGACACCGGCGACAGCGACCGTGGAACAACCCGGTGTGACTGCATACTCTCCGTCCGTGCATCCACAACTCCCTTTCAACGCACGCGCTGCCCGCACACTGCGCGAGAGGCTCGGGATGGCACCCGGCCACGTCGCGTACGGAATGCGCGCCTCCTACGGGATGACCTATGTGACGCCCGATCACATCACCGCCTGGGAGCGTGGCATCGCGGTGCCCAGCCTCCATGAACTCACCGCTCTCGCAGGGGCGTTGTGGTGCGCCCCCGGTGACCTGATGGGCGCTCCGCGCACCTTGCGCGAGCACCGTCTGGCCCGGGGCATGGCGCCGGAGGACGTCGCCCAGGCGATCGGCATGCCGCTCGGCGACTACCTCCGCATGGAGGAGTCCGGCCGGTGGACGGGCACCCCGTTCCAGGCGGGACAGCTGGGCAGCGCACTGCAGTTGCCGCCGTCCGCGATGATCGCCATCACGGGACTCGAGGAGCAGCTCGCCTCGCTGCTCGTCGAGGCGGTCTCCACACGGTGGCAGGCTCATATCAAGGCGGTGGCCCGCCTCGTCTCGATGGAGAAGCGGGATCTCCAGGACACGCTGCGGACCATGCACGGCGAGTACCAGAACCTGATGGCGATGGCGCTCGGCCGGACCACCGCGGCCGCCGCCTCCGCCGAGGAGGGGAAGAAGAACTACCTCGACAACATCGTCCAGCGTTTCTGGGAGTGCCTCGGGCACCGGTGAGCGGCCCCACCGCGTGGGGGTCCCCGGCGCGCGGACGCCCCCGCCGGTGTTCCGGCGGGGGCGCCTGTGGGGCCGCCGGCGACGCGGTGCGCGGCCGGCGGCGGACCGTGGTGGGGGCACGGTCGTCGGGTTCCGACCGGTCCGCCGGGAGGAGGGGGGCACGTCCTCCCGCCCGGCGGGACCGGCGGTCCCCTGCCAGACCCGAGGGCCTGGGATCAGGAGGCCGAGCAGCCCGTCACGGCCGGAGCGGAGTCGCCGCCGCCGGCCGTGTGGTCGGGGCGGAGTCGCCGCCGCCGGCCGTGCGGCCGTAGCCGGTCGACGCACCGGCCGCGAGCCGGCCGTTCCAGCGCGTCATCACCTCGGCGATGCGGGGGTCATCGCCTCACGGAGCCCGTCCGCGCCCAGCGGGCCGACCCGGCCGGGCAGCCGCGGGTGCCGCACGAGCGCGTGACCGCGGACCTGCGTGCCGCGGGCCTCGGCGTGGTTCACGATGCGGTCGGCGGCGGCGAAGGTGAAGCTGCCGCGGCTCGGCCCGAGCGCGTCCCACGTCATCTCGTTCTCCGCATCGTCGTGCGACCCTTCGCCGGGGACGGCCAGGATCGGGCAGGCAGCGGACGGCTTGGACGGCGCCCCAGCCGAAACTTTCGGTACACACCCTTCGGCGTGGGGCGCCGTTTACCGCTGCGAGCCGAGAAATTAGCGGACGCGTGGGGAAGTTGCACCCCCTCGGGACAGTTTTTATTACGAAAACCCGTCGAAAGTTTCGCCTTCGCAGGCCGGAGCGGGTGCGGCCGTCGGCACGGCATGGACGTGCGCCCCGCCGGGCGGAG
The DNA here is from genome assembly GCF_040643475.1 of Streptomyces sp. NPDC047130. Lineage (NCBI taxonomy): Bacteria > Bacillati > Actinomycetota > Actinomycetes > Kitasatosporales > Streptomycetaceae > Streptomyces > Streptomyces sp. NPDC047130. The sequence continues at coordinate 151,332 of NZ_JBEYUK010000010.1, forward strand.
GGAACCACCGGCGGGGCGCACGGGAACGGGGGAGCGGGAGGCGAGGTCGACGTCACCGCACAGGAGGCGCGGAAGCCGGTGGGAGCGCTCCCACACCTAGATTGCGGGCGTGTCAACAGAAGGGCAACATCTGATTGCGCCAGAGTCACGCTGCGCCGTTGTCCGCCCCACCCCCGGCGGGGCGCCCGGCGATGCCCTCGTGACGAGGGGAGTTGACGGACGGAGGGCGGAGGGCGGGGGGCGGGATTTGTTGGCGGAACCTCAACCTTGACGTGAACTCGCCCAACTGACTGTATGGGAGCGCTCCCAGGAATGTACGCATCCCCTCGTCACAGGCGTCGATGACAACGTTGGCGCCCCCTTGTTGGAGGCATCGTGAGAACCGCACGCGTACCAGGACGGCGGCCCGTCGCGGCCGTCGTCTCCGCACTGGTCATGCTCCTCGGGCTTCTCGCCCTGACGTCCGCCCCGGCGCACGCCGCGCCGGCCGGGATCCGGGTCACCGACGGCCGGGTGGTCGAGTCCAACGGCAACCCCTTCGTCATGCGCGGGGTCAACCACGCGCACACCTGGTACCAGAGCCAGACCCGGTCGTTCGCCGACATCAAGGCGCTGGGCGCCAACACCGTCCGCGTCGTCCTCGCCAGCGGGCAGCGCTGGGCCGCCAACAGCGCCCAGGACGTCGCCTCCGTGGTCGACCGCTGCAAGGCCAACAAGCTGATCTGCGTGCTCGAGGTGCACGACACCACCGGGTACGGCGAGCAGTCCGGGGCCGCCACGCTGGACCAGGCCGCCGACTACTGGATCGGGCTCAAGGACGTCCTGGCGGGCCAGGAGGACTACGTCGTCGTCAACATCGGCAACGAGCCCTGGGGCAACGCCAACCACGCGGGCTGGACGGACGCCACCAAGAGGGCCATCGTCAAGCTGCGCGACGCCGGGTTCCGCCACGCCCTGATGGTGGACGCCCCCAACTGGGGCCAGGACTGGTCGAACACCATGCGCGACAACGCCGCCTCGGTCTTCGCCGCCGACCCGGACCGCAACACCATCTTCTCGGTCCACATGTACGGGGTGTACGACACCGCCGCCGAGGTGCAGAGCTACCTCAACCACTTCGTCACCAACAAACTCCCGCTGGTGGTCGGCGAGTTCGGCCACGACCACAGTGACGGCAACCCGGACGAGGACGCCGTCATGGCGACCGCGCGCTCCCTCGGCATCGGCTACATCGGCTGGTCGTGGAGCGGCAACGGCGGCGGGGTCGAGTACCTCGACATGGTGAACAACTTCGACGCCGCCTCCCTCACCACCTGGGGCAACCGCTTCTTCAAGGGCGCCGACGGCATCGCCCAGACCTCCCGCGAGGCCACCGTCTACTCCGGCGGTACCGGCGGCGACACCCAGGCGCCCACCGCGCCGGGAGCCCCCAAGGCCTCCGGCGTCACCTCCGGTTCGGTGACGCTGACCTGGACCGCGTCCACCGACGACGTGGGCGTCACCGGGTACGAGGTGGTCCGCGTCGAGGGCTCCACACGGACCGTGGTCGCGACCTCGGCCACCACGTCGGCGACGGTGAGCGGGCTGTCCGCGAACACCGCCTACACCTTCGCGGTCCGGGCCCGGGACGCGGCCGGCAACCGTTCCGCCGACTCGGCCACGGTCCAGGTGACGACCCAGCCGGGCGGCGGCACGCCGGGCGGGAGCTGTGCCGTCGGCTACCGGGCGACCAACCAGTGGTCGGGCGGTTTCCAGGGCGAGATCGTCCTGCGCAACACGGGCTCCGCGCCCGTCAGCAACTGGAAGCTGGAGTTCGCCTTCGCCGACGGGCAGCGGATCAGCAACATGTGGGGCGGCACGGCCGCGCAGTCGGGCGGTGCGGTGACCGTCACCCCCGCCTCCTACACCTCCACCGTCCCGGCGGGCGGCTCCGTGACCCTGGGCTTCCTGGCCACCAAGGGCTCGGCCAACACCGCCCCCGCGCGGTTCACCCTCGACGGGGCGGTCTGCTCCGCCCTGTGACCCTGCGACCCTGAGCCCGGGCGACGGCCCGCATCCCCTGCCCGGGGGGTGCGGGCCGTTTCCGTGCACCGCACCGGCACCGCACCGCGGTCACGGCCGCCGCGCAGGACGTCCGCACCGCTCTCCAAAAGGCCTCCGTCACGCCCATTGCCCCCACCCACACGGCTCGCTATGTTAATGGGAAATCACATCTGCTCGGGCGCGCTCATTACGTGATGGACAGCCAACAGGCCAGTCGTAGCAGGGAATTAACTCCGACCGGCCCCTCAGGGAAGCAGGTAAGTCAATGCAGAACCTCAACCGGCGAAGGGTGCTGTCGCTCGGGGCGGCGCTCGGCCTCGTGAGTGTCACGAGTCCGGCCACGGCGTGGGCCTGGTCGTCGTCGGGCTCCGTGGCCGGGAGCGGCGACGGGACCGACCCGGAGTACGTCTGGGACGACCTGGCGGACCCGCTGATGGCGTCGATGTTCGACAGCGGGCGGATACCGGCGATCAACACCGCCTGGGCGTCGTGGGTGAACAACAGCGACCCGCTGCCCGCCGGTCTGCCGGACCCGGTCGCCGCCTACCTGCGGCAGGTCAACCGGCTGCCCGCCTGGGCGGACCAGGCCAAGCTGGACCGCGCCGCCGACTTCAACCGGCGCCGCAGCATCTACCTGTTCATGCTGTACGGCCTCGGCAGCGGCATCATGAGCACGGTGATCCCGCGCGAGGCCCGGAGCGTGTACTGGTCCGCGGGCGGGGCCGACATGCAGGACCGCGCGGCCAAGACGTTCACCTTCGGCTACGACCTCGTCCAGCGGGACGCGTTCCGGCCGTCGGGGCAGTTCATCGTCACCGCCAACAAGACCCGCATGGTGCACGCCACCGTGCGGCACCTCCTGCCGCAGTCCCCGCACTGGCGCGCGGGCGCCGACCAGACCATCCCGATCAGCGCCGCCGACGTCCTGGTCACGTTCCACAGCCTGGGCACGTTCGTGCACAAGAAGCTGAAGGACTGGCGGATCCCGTACCCGGCCGCCGACCAGGAGGCCTTCCTGCACTCGTGGCAGGTCGCCCTGCACCTGCTCGGTGTGCCGGACCAGTACATCCCCAGCACCTGGGCGGCCGCGGAGGCCCAGTCCGCGCAGGTCCTCACCCCGATCATGGCCCCCACCACCGAGGGCATCGAGCTGGCCGAGGTGCTGCTCGGGCTGACCGCCCAGATCGACCTCGGGGTGACGCGCGGCTTCCTCAACGAGTTCGTGCGCTACGTCCTCAGCGACGACGTCGGGGACTGGCTGGGGTTGCGGCGCGACTACGCCGCCGCGGCGCTGGTCCGCACCGCGTGGCCGGCGTACATCCTCTTCCACGAAGGGCTGTCGCCCATCATGCCCAACACGTTCTACATGGTCGACCAGTTCATCAGGGGTCTGGCCATGGCGTTCCTCAACCGCGGCGAGGACACGCAGACCACTCCCATCACCATCCCCACCGGGAACCGGCCCTCCTGATCCACCGGACGGCGCCCGGCCCCCGCCCCGCCCGCCCCGCGGCCTTCCGCCGCGGGGCGGGTTGTCCGTGGGGCCGTGGGGCGGGTCCGTCCGCTCACACCCCCAGGGCGGCGGCCATCAGGACGGTCACCGCGTCACGGTGCTCGGGGCGGTCCTGCCAGCGCAGTCGGCGTCCGGCCTCCACCACCACGCCGAAGCCCGCGTGCACCAGGGTCCGTGCGCCGCGCGGGTCCAGCTCCGGGCGGGCGAGACGCAGTTGCTGCTCCCACACGGCGATGTGCTCCCGCTGCGCGAGGACCACCGGGCGCCGCAGCGTGTCCGGCAGCCCCGCCAGTTCCGCCTCGGCGACGCTGTTGAGCTCGGTGTGCTCGAAGCTGTAGGCCACGTAGGTCGCGGCGAGCGCCACCACGGCGTCGTGCGGATCGCGCACCCCGCGCAGGCTCCGCTCGACGCCCTGCGCGAGCAGTCCGGCCGCCTGCAGGCAGGCGGCGGCCAGGATGTCGACCTTGCCCGGGTAGTGCCGGTAGAGCGCCGAGGGAGCCAGTCCCACCGCCCGGGCGATGTCCCCGTTGGTGACGCTGGTGAACCCGTCGCGCGCGAAGAGCGGGACGGCGGCGGCGAGGATCTCCGCCCGCCGGGTGCGCGGCACCGGGGCGGGCAGTTCGACGTGCCGCACTCCTTCCGGCACCGCCGTGGGATCCGTGGCGGTCACCCGCAGGGCGGCGGAGACCAGCAGCTCCTCGGTGCGGCGCCGGGCGACGGAGACGTGGTGCGTCGTGACGGACCCGATCGCGCCGAGCGCGGCCACGGCCCGCAGCCGCCGGTCGGGGAGCGCGTACTCCCGCTGCACCGCCTCGTCGACCCGCTTGACGAGGTGGACGAACTTCGCGCCCAGCCGCCGCCGGTCGGCGCGCTCCAGGTACCGGGCCTCCCACCGGTACAGGCCGCCCGAGCGGCGGTGCTCCACGGTGACCCGCGCCGCCGCGGCCAGCACCTCGGCGGCCGGAGCCCCCGGCGGGACCTCGTCCACCGCGGCGACCAGCCGGTCGGCCATGACGTCGGTGCAGGCCGCGAACAGGGCGTACTTGTTGGGGAAGTGCCGGTAGAGCGCGGCAGCGGTGATCCCCACCGCGGCGGCGATCTCCTCCATCGACGCCGCGTGGTAGCCGCGCCCGCTGAAGACCCGGCAGGCCGCCTCGACGATGAGCTGCTTGCGGTTGCGGGGTCTGACCGTGGTGGGCGGACCCGCGGTCACGGCCGGGCGGGAGGAACGCAACGACCGGGGAGGAGAGAGGACATGACCATGTGATCAGTGAATCACATGACGCCCGCCGCCACGGGGCGATCCGGGACCGTGGCCGTTGCCCCTCGCCGTCAGGGGAAGGTCAGCACCGGCTTCACGGCGCTGCCGTCGCGCATGGCGGCCACCGCGGAGCCGATCTCCTCGAACGGGAAGGTGGTCACCAGGCGCTCCACCGGGAAGAGCCCGCGCCGGTGCAGGGCGACCAGTTCGGGGAGGAACCGCCGGGGATCGCTGTCGCCCTCGAGGACCCCGTGCACCCGGATGCCCTTGTTCAGCAGGCTCATCAGGTCGAACGCGACCTCCCCGCCGAGGCCGAGGAGGGCCAGGGCGCCCCGCGGACGCAGCGCGCGCACGGCCCGGCGGAGCATCTCCGGACGTCCGGTGGTGTCGACGACGTGGTGGGCGCCGCCGCCGGTGAGGTCCCGCAGGCCGGCCACCAGGTCGTCGTCCGGGAGCAGTGCGGCCGTGGCGCCGAGGGAGACCGCCAGGTCCCGCCGGGAGGCGACCGGGTCGACGGCCACCACCGGGTCGCAGCCCGCGGCCACCGCGGCCATCAGGGCGCTGAGCCCGACCCCGCCGGCCCCGAGGACGACCAGCGCGTCGCCCGGCGCGGGACGCAGCCGGTTGAGCACCGTGCCCGCCCCCGTCTGCCCGCCGCAGCCCAGCGGGGCGACGACGGAGGGCGGCAGCTCGGGGGGCATCCTGACCACGCCCCGCTCGTGCACGAGGGCGTGGGTGGCGAAGCTGGACTGGCCGAAGAACCCGGCGTGCAGCGGCGTGCCGTCCGCGAGGGACAGCGGCGTGGTGCCGTCGCCGCGCCCGCCGGAGAAGTTCAGCCGCCGCCCGTCGAGGCAGTAGGCGGGGTGGTCCGCCGTGCACTGACCGCACCGGCCGCAGCTGGCGAAGGTCAGGCAGACGTGGTCGCCGGGCGCCAGGTCCTTCACCTCCGCCCCGACCGCCTCGACGCGTCCCGCGCCCTCGTGACCGAAGACCATCGGGGTGAGCGCCGCGGGCCAGGCCGCCGCCGTCGTCAGGTCGGTGTGGCAGACGCCGGCGGCGGTCATCGCGACCAGCACCTCGTGCGGACGCGGGTCTCCCAGCTCCGCGTCGCGGACGGTGAACGGCGTGCCCGGGGCGTCGAGGACCGCGGCGCGGACCCTCCTCACGCCCGGTCCCCGCCCGTCCCGGCGCCGGCTCCGTCACCGGCCCCGTCACCGGCCCCGTCACTGCCGCCGGCTCCGGTGACGCGCTCGAGGAAGAAGTAGTAGTACGGACCCTCGGGGGGCACTCCCTTGGCGTTCATGATGCCCATGAGCGTGCCGGCGTCGGCGCGCTTGAGGTGGTCGAAGACCGGCCGGCCGTCGTAGACCATGGTGGCCGTCGTCTCGCCGCGGAACTCGACGGTCCAGAGGCTGGCCTCCCCCTGGCCGAGTTCCTGGTTCGAGTACAGCTCGCCCTCGGCGTTCCGGCACATCAGCGGCTTGGCGTCGTGCAGGGAGTGGAACGTCTTGCCGTACCAGCCGGCCTCGGCCAGCATGCCGTTGAGGGGATGGCCGGTGTCGAACTCGCCGCCCTTCCACTCCCCCAGGATCTCCTCGGGGCGCACGGTCTCCAACGCCGCCCAGACGGCGTCGAGTTCGGAGGCGGCCACCGGGCCGTCCTGCTCGCGGAGTTCCTGGAAACGGGCTCGTGCCTCGGACAGGTCCATGCGGGTGTCCTCTCGTCGGTGCCGGACGCGACAGGGCTGTCGCGTCCGGGTGAAGGTGCGGCGTGGTGGTGCGGCCTGGCGGTGCGGCGTGTGGTCGGGGGGTGGCGGGTGGTGGGTGCGGCCGGGGTCAGCGGGTGGCCTGCCGCACCGGTCCCTGCCGTCGTGCGGGGGGCAGCTCGCCGCCGGTGACCGCCCCGGGGTGGCCCACGGTGCCCAGGCTCAGCAGCACATGGCGTTCGGCCACCTCCTCCGGGGTGAGCGCGCCGTCCTCCCGGTACCAGTTGGCCACCCCCTGGCACATGATGAGCACGGCCCGGACGGCGTCCGCGGGGACGGGCGTGGTGAACACCCCCTGGGCGCGGCCGGCCTCGACCATCTCCAGCAGCATGTGCTGCAGGTAGTCGCGCAGGGCGACGTAGCGGGCCCGGTTCTGCGGCTCCAGGCTGCGGATCTCCGTGTCGAGGAAGGCCAGTTGGCGGCGGTGGGCCATGTAGAGCACGATCGACTCGACCATGGCGCGGAAGCGCGCCAGCGGATCCTCCCCCGCCTCGGCGGTGGCCGCCCGGCAGCGGTCCAGGACGTCCTTGATGGACGTCTCCAGCAGGGTCGCCAGCAGGGCCTGCTTGTTCTCGTAGTGGTAGTAGAGCGACGGAACGGTGACGCCGACCCGAGCGGCGATGTCCCGCACCGACGTACCGTGGTAGCCCTGCTCGTTGAAGGCCTCCATGGCGTGGACCAGGATCGGGTGCAGGTCGAGCGGGCCGTAGGAGCGCCAGTGCTGCGCCGGGGGCGTGGGGACCTGGCTCGGCTCGGTACTCAACGGCTCTCCTCAGGGCGTACGACGGCACGGCGCACGGCGGCACGGCGCACGACGGGCAACGGTACGGCGCACGGCGGGTGACGGTCCGACGTGGCCGCGACGGTCGCAGCTTAGCGATCGCTCGGTGAATTGCGCGAGTGGTCGTCCGGTCCGGTCTGCCTGCCCCACCTCGAAGCCGCGAAAACCCGTGCCGCACGGGGAGTTGACCGGCCGCCGTCGCGACTCTACGTTCTAGCGAACGCTCGGTAAGTAGCTGTCGAGGCCATCCGTGAGGAGCCGGCTGTGACCCTGAACCGCACCCTGTACGAGCCCGACCACGAGGCTTTCCGCGAGACCGTGCGGGCCTTCCTCGCCAAGGAGGTCGTGCCGCACCACGAGCAGTGGGAGGAGGACGGCGTCGTGGACCGCGAGGTGTGGCGCGCGGCGGGCCGTCAGGGCCTGCTCGGCCTCGCCGTCGACGAGGAGTACGGCGGAGGGGGGACCGGCGACTGGCGGTACAGCGCCGTCCTCATCGAGGAGTTCTCCCGCGCCGGCGCCTCCGGGCTCGCCCTGAGCCTGCACAACGACATCGTGGGCCCGTACCTGACCCGGCTCGCCGACGAGGAGCAGCGGCGGCGCTGGCTGCCCGGGTTCGTCTCCGGCGACATCGTCACCGCCATCGCGATGACCGAGCCGGGCGCCGGCTCCGACCTGCAGGGCATCCGCACCACCGCCACCGACGAGGGCGACCACTACCTCCTCAACGGCTCGAAGACGTTCATCTCCAACGGCATCCTCGCCGACCTGGTCGTGGTGGTCGCCAACACCGCTCCCGGGGGCGGCAGTCGCGGACAGAGCCTGCTCGTCGTCGAGCGGGACATGCCGGGGTTCGAGCGGGGCCGCAACCTCGACAAGATCGGGCAGAAGGCGCAGGACACGGCCGAGCTCTTCTTCCGTGACGTGCGGGTCCCCAAGGAGAACCTGCTCGGCGAGGAGAACAAGGCCTTCACCTACCTGATGGGCAACCTCGCCCAGGAACGGCTGGCCATCGCGGTCGGGGCCGCCGCCGCGGCCGAGGAGATCCTCCAGGTCACCACCGCGTACGTGAAGGAGCGCGAGGCGTTCGGACGGCCCTTGGCCGCGCTGCAGCACGTCCGCTTCGAGATCGCCGAGATGGCCACCGAGACCGCGGTCACCCGCGCCTTCCTGGACCGCTGCATCGCCGACCACAGCGAGGGTCGCCTGGACGCCGTGCACGCCTCGATGGCCAAGTGGTGGGCCACCGAGCTGCAGAAGCGGGTCGTCGACCGGTGCCTCCAACTGCACGGCGGCTACGGCTACATGAACGAGTTCAAGGTGGCCAAGGCGTTCGTGGACAGCCGGATCCAGACGATCTACGGCGGCGCCACCGAGATCATGAAGGAGATCGTCGGGCGCTCCCTCCTGGCCTGACCGGGCCGGGCCGACGCCGACTCCGCCCGGCCGTCACCCCGCGCGCGTCCGGCCCGGCGGCGCGCGCACAGCACCTCCCGGCACATCCGCCGGGGCGGTCCGCGCCCCGGCCGTCCTGGACGTCCCCTTCCCGCGGACGTCACGTCACCCGCATGGAGGCTCCGTTGACCTCGGTACCGCGCACCGCCGACAGCCCCGCCGACAGCCCGGTCGGCCGCACCGTGCCGCAGTTGCTGGCCCGCAACGCCCGCGACTACCCCGACCTCCCCGGTCTCTCCTGGAGGCCCGACGGGTCGGAGGAGTGGACCACGCTCACCTGGGCGGAGATCCACGAGCGCACCCGCCGCCTGGCGGCCGGGTACGCGGCGCTCGGGGTGGGCCGCGGCGACCACGTGCTGATGATGATGTCCAACCGGCACGAGCACTGGCTGTCGGACCTCGCGCTGGTCCGCCTCGGGGCGGTGCCGGTCAGCGTCTACGGCACCGCCGCCCCCGGGCAGATCACCCACATCGCCCGCAACTGCCGGGCCCGGCTGGCCGTGGTGGAGGCCTCCGCGCAGGTGTCCGTGTGGGAGCCGCTGCTGAGCGACGCGGACACCCCGCTGGAGCTGCTGGTGGTGGCCGAGGCCGGCGAGGAGGGCGCCCACGTCTCCTTCGCCTCCCTGCTCGAGACCCCGGTGCCGGAGTCGTTCGACAAGGAACTGGACGCCGCCGAGTCCGGGGACCCGCTGACCGTCGTCTACACCTCCGGCACCACCGGTGATCCCAAGGGCGTGGTCCTGACCCACCGGCACGTGATGGCGAACGCGCTGGCGCTGGACGCGGTGGTGGACCTGCCGCCGCACGTGGAGCACGTCTGCTACCTGCCGCTGGCGCACATCGCGGAACGGATGCTGGGCATCTACCTGCCCTGTCACCGCGCCTCGCACGTCTACCTGTGCCCCGACCCCACGGCGGTCGGCACGGTGGTGCGCGCGGTGCGCCCGGCGCAGTTCTTCGGCGTCCCGCGGATCTGGGAGAAGCTGTCGGCCGCCGTGCGGGCCGTCCTCTCCCGGATGCCCGCGGAGCAGCAGGCCGCCATCGAGCAGGCGTCCGCGGTCGCCCGCGAGCACGTGGCGTACCGGGAGCGGGGCGAGACGCCGCCCGCCGACCTCGAGGAGCGGTACGCGACCGCCCGGGAGCAGGTGCTGCTGCCGATCCTCGCCGCCGCCGGCCTGGACCGGGTCACCTGGGCCACCAGCGCCTCGGCCCCGATGCCGGTCGACGTGGTCCGGTTCTGGTCCGGCTTCGGCATCGCCATCATGGACGCCTGGGGACTGACCGAGACCGTGGGCGTGGCGACCACCAACAGCCCCCGGACCGGTTTCCGCATCGGTTCGGTGGGCCGTCCCGTGGAGTCCGTGGAGGTCAAGATCGCCGCGGACGGCGAGATCGAGGTGCGCGGTTCCTCCGTCTTCGGCGGCTACCTCCAGCCGGACGGCTCGGTGCGTTCGGTGCTGGACGCGGAGGGCTGGCTGGCCACCGGGGACATCGGCCGGATGGACGAGGACGGCTTCCTCTGGCTGACCGACCGGAAGAAGGAGATGATCATCACCTCGACCGGGAAGAACGTCTCCCCGGCCCTGGTGGAGAACACGCTCAAGGAGCACCCGCTCATCGGCCAGGTGCTGGCCCACGGCGACCGGCGCTCCTACCTGGTGGCCCTGCTGGTCCTCGACGCGGAGGCGGCCCCCGCCTGGGCCGCGGCCCACGGCATCGAGGTGGACGGCGGCCTCGCCGCCCTGGTGGACCACCCGGAGGTCCGCGCCGAGGTGGACCGCGCGGTGGCCGCCGCCAACGCCCGCCTCAACCGCACCGAGCAGGTCAAGCGGTACGCGCTCCTGACCGAGGAGTGGGGCCCGGCCACCGGCGAACTCACCCCGTCGCTGAAGCTGCGGCGCCGGGTGGTCCGCGACAAGTACGGCGACCTGCTGGACGGGCTGTACGACAACTAGTCCGCGGCCGGCGGAACGGGCGCCCTGCCTCCCCTCACCGAAGGGGAGGCAGGGCGCCGAGGCGTACGGGGTCACCGGACCGCGCCGTACGCGGAGCGCTCCCGGCCGCGCGGCGGGTGCCGCGCGGCCGGGAGCGCCGTCGGGTCGGTGGCCGGCCGTCGGGTGAGCCCGGCCGTCGGGTCGGTGGCCGGCCGTGGGGTCAGAGGCCGAAGGACTTGCCGATGATGTCGCGCTGGATCTCGCTGGTCCCGCCGTACACGGTGGACACGACCGCCGCCCGCAGGTGGCTCTCCATGTCGAACTCCTTCGTGTAGCCGTAGCCGCCCATCATCTGCATGCCCTCCAGCGCGACCCGCTTGGCGAGCTCGGTCGCCTTCAGCTTGGCCATCGACGCCTCGCGCGGGAACACCTTGTCGGGCTGGGCGTCGCAGTCCAGCGCGACCTCCCGCACCAGCAGCCGGGTGCACTCGATCTCCGTGGCCAGGTCCGCGACCCGGTGCCGCAGGGCCTGGAAGGAGCCCACCGGACGCCCGAACTGCTCGCGCTCGCGGACGTAGGCGACGGCGTCGTCGAAGGCGCGGCGGGCCCGCCCCAGCATGTTGGAGGCGAGGAACAGCCGCTCGTAGTTCAGCCCGGCCATCAACTGCGGCCAGCCCTGGTCGACCTCGCCGACGACGGCGTCCGCGGGCAGCCGCACCCCGGTGAGGAAGACGTCGTTCACCTCCCGGCCGCCCATGGTGTCGATGCGCCGGATCTCCACCCCCGGGGTGTCGGCGGGCAGGTGGAACATGGTCAGGCCGCCGTGCTTGCTCGCGCCGGTCCGCGCCACCAGCAGGATCGTCTTCGCGAAGTGGGCGTTGGAGATCCAGGTCTTCTGGCCGTCGATCACCCAGGTGCCGTCCTCGTCCCGCACGGCCCGGCAGCGCAGCGCGCCCACGTCCGAGCCGGCGCCCGGCTCGGACATGGCGATCGACAGCACGTCGCCGGCGACCACCCCGGGCAGCACCTCCTGCCGCTGCTTGTCGGTGCCGAACCGCTCGTAGGCCTTGGCGGAGATGACCGTGGTGATGAACCCGCCGGCCGGGACCATGCCGTACGAGGTTTCCTCCAGGAAGAGGCAGGCCTCCGCCAGGCCTCCGTCCGCGCCGCCGTACTCCTCGGGCAGGCAGACGCCGAGCCAGCCCAGGTCGGCCAGGCGGCGGTAGAGCCCCGGGTCGTGGGCCTCCTGCCCGCCGTCGGTCAGCGCGTCACGCTGTTCGCGGGTTCCGCACTCGCGCTGCGCGAAGTCGCGGAGCGCCGCGACGAACGCGGCCTGTTCTTCGGTGAGTCGACTGCCCATCAGGTCCTCCGGTCGTGGCGGCCGTCGGCGCGGCGCGAACCGCGCGCCAGGCTGTGCGAACAGCGGTGTGCACCGCGGGGGTGCGCACCGGGCGTGCACACCAGGTGTGCAACAAAGGCATGCTAGTTGTTTCATCGTTTCCCGGGGAGTGGTCCGCGGGTATCGTGAGGACCACCATGAGCACTGACATCAACGAGGCCTGGCTCGCCCGGGTCCTCGCCGAGCCGGAGACCGAGGACCCCACGGCACGGCAGATCCTGGACGCCGCTCTGGAGCAGTTCACCCTGCTGGGGCTGCGCCGCTCCTCCATGGACGACGTCGCCAAGCGGGCCGGGGTCTCACGGGTCACCGTCTACCGGCGTTTCCAGGCCAAGGACAAGTTGGTCGAGGCGACCCTGCTGCGCGAGCACCGCCGTTTCTTCCTGCGGCTGGACGCCGCCGTGGCGGGGCTGCCGACGATGGAGGAGCGCGTGGTGGAGGGCTTCGCCGTCGCGCTGCGCCACACCCGCGCCCACCCGCTGCTCGGCGGCCTGCTGAGGCTCGAGCCCGAGCTGGTGCTGCCCTACCTCACGGTGCGGGGCAGCACCATCCTCTCGGTCACCGTCTCCTACCTGGCGGCCCACCTGCACCGTGCCCAGCAGGCGGAGGGGCGCCCGGAGAAGGACCTGTGGCCCGTCGCCGAGCTCATGGTGCGGGTGGCGGTCTCCTTCCTGCTCAATCCGTCCGGGAGCATCGCGACGGAGGACGAGGAGCAGGCCCGGGCCTTCGCGCGCCGCTACCTCGCCCCGCTGTTGCACGCCTGAGGCGTGCCGCCGCGGGACATCACGCGGTGTCGCGCGGTGTCGCGCGGTGTGCCGCCGCGTGGCGTCAGCGCCTGCGGTGGAGGGAGCGGGCCATCCGTACGGCCTTCTGGCGGGCCTCCTCGGTGAGACGGAACGAGGTCAGCGCGACCGGCGGGGAGAACCGCTGGACCGTCGTCGACTGGACCGAGGTGAAGGCCCGCAGCCCCTCCTCGCCGTGGATCCGCCCGAACCCGGACTCCTGCGAGCCGCCGAACGGGAGCGCGGGGACCGCCGCGAAGCCCAGTACCGAGTTGACCGAGACCGCTCCCGCCCGCAGGCGTGCCGCGATCGCCGCGCCGGTACGGCCGTTGCCGCAGAACACGGCGGCGCCCAGGGCGTACCGGGAGGCGTTGGTCCGCCGCACCGCCTCGTCCGTGTCGGCCACCTCGTTGATCACCACGACCGGCCCGAAGGTCTCCTCCGTCATCGCCTCGGCGTCCTCCGGCACGCCGGTCAGCACCACCGGCCCGACGTAGGGCGCCTTGACCGCCTCGGGACCGCCCAGCAGCGCCCGGGCGCCCGCCGCGAGGGCTCCCTCCACGTGCCGTCGGACGACCGCGACCTGGCCCGGCAGCGTCATCGGGCCGTAGACCGCGCCGTCCGCCGGGCCGTGCGCCAGTTCCCCGGCCTGGCGCACCACCCGATCGCACAGCTCCTGGTACACCTCCCGCACCGCGTAGACCCGCTCCACGCCCGCGCAGGTCTGGCCCGCGTTGCTCAGCGCGCCCCAGACGACCGCGTCGGCGGCCGCTTCCAGGTCGGCGTCCGCGGTGACGATCACCGCGTCCTTCCCGCCGGCCTCGGCGAGGAACGGCGTCAGCGTCTCGGCGCACACCGCCATCACCGCGCGCGCCGTCCCCGGCGAACCGGTGAACGCCAGCTTGTCGACCCCGGACCGGGCCAGCGCCTCCCCGGTCCCGGCGGCGCCGGTCACGGTGGTGAGCAGCCCCGCGAACCCGGGCACCGCCTCGTCGAAGATCCGCGCGAGGACGACCCCGGTGGCCGGCGTCAGCTCGGAGGGCTTGAAGACCACCGCGTTCCCCGCCGCCAGGGCGTAGCCGATGGAGCCCATCGGGGTGTAGAGCGGGTAGTTCCACGGCCCGATCACGCCGACCACGCCCACCGGCCGGTACACCAGCGACGCGCGCTGGTGGACGGTGAACAGCCCGGTGCGGACCTTCCGCCGCCGCAGGACGCGCTCCGCGTTGCGGGCCGCCCAGCCCAGGTGCTCCAGCGTCAGCACGACCTCCGACTCGGCGTCCCCGACCGGCTTGCCGGTCTCCTCGGCGACGGTCCGCGCGACGGTGTCCAGGCCTTCGGCGAGGGCCCGCTTCCAGCGCAGCAGGTGGTCACGGCGCCGGGCGGCGGGCAGGGCGGCCCAGCGGGCCTGGACCTCCCGGGCGCGGGCGACGGCACGGGCCACGTCCTCCGCGTCGTGCACCGGGTGTTCGGCGAGTGGTTCACCGGTGGCGGGAGAGCGGGTGGTGAAGGTCGCGGCGCGCGGCGGGGCGTCCGGGGCGATGTCGGTCATGGTGCCTCCTTCTGGGAGGGTACGGGCGGCTCGGGCGGCTGCCCGGGACCGGCGGCCCCTCGGGGCGCCCGTGCGGCGACGTCGGTCCTGCCCTCGAGAGTCAGTGATACAAGAACTATCGACTTGTTTCACGGCCCGTCAATACTGTCGACGCTGTCGGCGCTGTCGACGCTGTCGGCCGAGGACGCCGGTGCTGACCTCGGCCCGGCTCCGGACTCCGGCGGTGGTGTCGGGCGTTCGCCGCGCCGCCATGTCGGCCGTGCGCCGGTGGTGGTGCGGCACCGCGCGGGAGCGCCCGCGGGCGCCGCCCCGGCGCACCCCGGCGGTGGGGAACGGCGCGGGAGATGAGACCCTGGGGAGGGTGAGCGAGACGAAGACCCCGGCCCTGCAGTTCCGCTTCGACGGGCCAGACGACGCCCCGGTCCTGATCCTGGGCCCCTCACTGGGCACCACCTGGCACATGTGGGACCGCCAGGTGCCCGAACTCGTCCGGCAGTGGCGCGTGCTGCGCTGGGACCTGCCCGGGCACGGCGGGGCACCCGCCTATCCCGCCGGTTCGGTCGCCGAGCTGACGACCCGCCTGCTGGCCACCCTGGACGGCCTGGGCGTCCACCGCTTCGGCTACGCGGGCTGCGCCCTCGGCGGGGCGGTCGGCCTGGAACTCGCGCTGCGGCACCCCGAGCGGGTCGCCTCGCTGGCGCTGATCGCCGCCTCGCCCCGTTTCGGCACCCCGGACGAGTTCCGCCAGCGTGGCGTGGTGGTGCGCAGCAACGGGCTGGAGCAGATCGCCCGGTCCTCCCCGGAACGCTGGTTCACCGGCGGGTTCGCGGCGGCCCAGCCGGCCATCACCGAGTGGGCGGTGCAGATGGTCCGCACGACGGACCCCGGCTGTTACATCGCCTGCTGCGAGGCCCTGGCCTCGTTCGACGTGCGCGCGGAGCTGGGCGGGATCGGCGTGCCGACGCTGGTGCTGGCCGGGTCGGAGGACCGGATCACCGGCCCCGCCGAGGCCCGGACGCTGGTCGCGGGGATCCCCGACGCCCGGCTCGCGGTGGTTCCCGGCGCCTCCCACCTGGTCCCGGTGGAGCAGCCCGCCGCCGTCACCGACCTGCTGGTCCGTCACTTCTCCACCGCCTGGCTGTCCGGTGCGGAGGGGCCCGGGACGCCGGCGCCGTCGGGCGTCACCCAGAGCGTCTCGCGCCCCCGGGCCATGCCGATCGCCGAACTGGCCCCCGCCCCGGGCCGTTCCGGCGCCGGTGACCGGGACGGCCTGTACGACACCGGGCTGAAGGTGCGCCGGGAGGTGCTCGGCGACGCCTACGTGGACGGGGCGCTGGACGGCGCGGACGACTTCTCCGGCGACTTCCAGCAGTTCACCACCCGTTACGCCTGGGGCGAGGTCTGGGACCGCCCGGGCCTGGACCGGCGGTCCCGGAGCTGTGTCGCGCTCGGCGCGCTGGTCGCGGGCGGCCACTGGGAGGAGTTCGCCGCGCACACCCGCGGCGCGCTGCGCAACGGGCTCACCCCGGACGAGATCCGCGAGGTGCTGCTGCAGACCGCGCTGTACTGCGGACTCCCCGCCGCCGACCGGGCCTTCGCGATCGCCCAGCAGGTGGTGCGTGAGGAGACCATGCCGCAGGAGTGACCGCCGCCTCGCGGTGCCGGGGGGCAGGATGGGAACCATGAGGTTCATCAAGAAGTCCCACTCCTGTGTCCGTCTGGAGAAGGACGGCGGCGTCCTGGTCGTCGACCCCGGCTCGTTCACCGAGGAGGACGCCGTGTCCGGGGCGGACGCCGTCCTGGTCACCCACGAGCACCCGGACCACTTCGACGAGGGCAGGCTGCGCGCCGCGCTGGAGGGGAACCCGGCCGCCGAGATCTGGACCCTGGCCTCGGTCGCCGACCAGCTCTCGGCGGCGTTCCCCGGCCGGGTGCACACGGTCGGCAACGGCGACGCCTTCTCCGCCGTCGGGTTCGACGTGCAGGTGCACGGCGAGCTGCACGCGGTGATCCACCCGGACATCCCCCGCGTCACCAACGTCGGCTTCCTGGTCGACGGCCGCGTCTTCCACCCCGGGGACGCGCTCACCGTGCCCGAAGGCGCCTCGGTGGAGACGCTGCTGCTACCGGTGCAGGCGCCGTGGAGCAAGATCTCCGAGGTGATCGACTACGTCCGCGAGGTCCGGCCGCTGCGCGCCTACGACGTGCACGACGCCCTGCTGACCGACCTGGCCCGGCCGATCTACGACCGGCAGATCGGCGCCCTCGGCGGCACGGAGCACCTGCGGCTCGCGCCGGGCGACTCGGCCCGGCTCTGACCCCGGCCGCGGGGGGCCACGCCGCCTGGTGGGGACGCTCGCAGGTGGTCGAGGGCCGGCCCACGCGCCGCGCGGAGAGCGCCGGGCCGTCCGCGCGGGGCTGTCGGACCCAGCGGGTAGCGTGGAGCCATGCGCATCGCCACCTGGAACGTGAACTCGATCACCGCCCGTCTCCCGAGGCTGCTGGCCTGGCTGGAGAGCAGCGGCACGGACGTGCTGTGCCTGCAGGAGGCCAAGGTCGCCGAGGCGCAGTTCCCCTTCGAGCCGCTGCGTGAGCTGGGCTACGAGGCCGCGGTGAACGCCACGGGCCGGTGGAACGGCGTCGCCGTCCTGTCCCGGGTCGGCCTGGAGGACGTGGTGAAGGGCCTGCCGGGCGACCCCGGTTACGAGGGCGTCGAGGAGCCCCGCGCGATCTCCGCGACCTGCGGACCGGTCCGCGTCTGGTCGGTGTACGTGCCCAACGGCCGGGAGGTCGGGCACCCGCACTACGCGTACAAGCTGCAGTGGTTCGAGGCCCTGCGGGCCGCCGTGGCCGGGGACGCGGCCGGCAGCCGCCCGTTCGCGGTGATGGGCGACTACAACGTGGCCCCGACCGACGAGGACGTGCACGACGTCGCCGCCTTCGAGGGGATGACCCACGTCACCCCGGCGGAGCGGGCCGCGCTGGCCTCGCTGCGGGAGACGGGCCTGGAGGACGTGGTGCCGCGGCCCCTCAAGTACGACCGCCCGTTCACGTACTGGGACTACCGGCAGCTCTGCTTCCCCAAGAACCGGGGCATGCGCATCGACCTGGTCTTCGGCAACCAGGCGTTCGCCAAGGCGGCCAAGGACGCCTACGTGGACCGCGAGGAGCGCAAGGGCAAGGGCGCGTCCGACCACGCCCCGGTCGTGGTGGACCTCGACGTCTGACGGTTCGGCGTCCGCGCGCCCCATGGTCAGGGGGGCGGTGCCGGTGCCAGTCTGGGAGGCATGAACATCCCCTTCCTGGACTACTGGCGCAAGAGGCACGGTCCTTCCCGGGGGACGGCGGTGCTGGTGGGGGGCGCTCCGCCCTCCGCCGCGGACGGCACGGACACCGGCTCCGGCGGACCGGGGGCGTCGGCCGGTGGGGTCGCCGAGTTGCTCGCCGAGTGCGAGTTGCTGAGGGAGCACGCCGCCGCGGAGGGCGTCGTGCTGGACGACACCCCCGCGTCGCTGGAGGCGCTCGACCAACTCGCCCCGCGGTGGCGGGACGACGAGGAGACGGTCCTGCGCCTGGGCAACGACGCGGGGCTGTACTTGGGGACCGTGGTGGTGCGCACGGTGCCCGGAGCGCTGTGGGAGATCTGGCCCAACGGGCTGCCCGTGATCCGGCTGGCGTCCGGTCGGGAGATCGACGTGGTCACGGCCGGACGGGCGTGGGCGGCGGACGGGGCGCCGGAACTCTGCCATGTCTACGCGGAGGCGTCGGAGTCCTGACGGGCTCCCCTCCCGCGGCCGGGGGCCGCAAGGTCCGCGCCTGACCGGTCCGCGCCTGACCGGCCCGCGCCTGACCGGCGTCACCGTCGCGCGTCGGTGGTGTGGACCTGGGGTTCCGGGGGGAGTTCCGCCGGATCGAGGCCGGGGCCGAGGGCGCTGAGGGCGGCCACCGGATCGGCGTCGGCTGTGCCCCGCGGCCACCAGTCGTCGGCGCCGGGCTCGGACTCGTAGGCGTACCAGAGGTTGTCCTGGCCGAGGCGTATCTGGGCGTGGCCCACCGGGTGGGTGAGGCGGTTGCGCCAGGGCCGGAACGGCGCCAGGCCGGCGGCCAGCAGCAGAGGGCGGGCGCGGTCGAAGCGACCGGCCGGCGGGTCCCACGGTTCCCCTTCGAGCACCGCCAGCCCGGCCGGCCCTCCCTGCCGCCACGCGGCGACCGCGCGGGCCAGCTCCACGGGGGTGCGGCCGGCCGCCGCGGCGAGGGACGAGTAGAGGGTGCGGGTCGCCGCCGTGAGTCCGGATCCGGGACGGGCCGCCGCGATGCGCACCGCGTCCTGCCAGAGCGTCAGCCCGCCCACCGGGTCCTCGCCGGTGGTGAGCAGCGCGTGGGCGCGGACGGCGGCGTGCGTCGCCAACTGGTCCAGGGCGTACGGGTCCGGCCCGCCGGGGGCGGCGGGGTAGGCGGGCGGCTGCCCGGGGTGCTCGGGCGGCGGCAGCGGGGCCGGCAGGGGCGGGAGTCCCGAGGCCGCGCGGGCGAGGGCGTCCTTGGCGCGCAGCCCCTCCGGCACTCCCCCGTCGCGTCGGCGGGACGCGCGGGCCTCGGCGGCGGCACGCGCGGCGTGTGCGGCGTTGCGACGGGAGAGGGCGTCGAGGATCTCCCGCTCGCCCCGGCCGCGCAGCAGGAGCAGCGCGAAGGGGTCGGCGTCGAGGAGACGTGCGGTCTGGTAGCAGAGCGCGGCGGCGTGCTTGCAGGGGCGGCCGGTGTCCGGGCAGCCGCAGAACGGCAGCAGGTCGCCCCGGCGGGGCAGCAGCGGTGCGCCGACGCCTCCGTCGAGCAGCGCCTCCGGCAGCCGGCGGTCCAGCAGGGCGGCGATGTGGGCCGGGCGCTCCGCGACGGCGTCCAGGAACGCCTCCCACTCGTCGTCGTCCAGGGTGCGGACACGGACCTGGGCGCGGTAGGGACGGGGGCGGCTGCCGTGCACGTAGGCGATGGCCAGTCCGGGGGTGACGGTGATGGAGTCGACCCGGCCGCCCTCGGCGTAGCGCCGGCCACGGGCCAGCCGGGCGGGGTCCAGCGCGCGCTCCGTGAGCGCGGTCAGCCATGCCTCGCCCCACGGCGTCTCGGCGAGGGCCGCGCCCTCCTCCCGCGGGGGCAGGCGGTCGAACGTCTTGCGGTGGTCGTCGCCGGCGCCGCGCGGCCGGGTGGAGGGCGGCGCGGGCGGGTCGTGCGGGAGGGCGTCCTGCACGGGACGAGGGTCGCGGGGCGGCACGCCACGGTGGCGCGTGGTGTCGTTCAGGTCGCGCGCCGCGGTGTCGTTGGCCTCGGCCTCGTCCGGCTCGGCGTCGGCCGGGGTTGTGCTCTGGTTGATCCTGTCCGGCGCCGGCTCCGTCGCCGCCTTCCGCGCTCGCGCCGCGAGGACGGACGCCCGCGAAGCGGCGACGGCCGCGTCGTCGCCCCGGTCCGCCACGAGGGCACCCTCAGAGAGGTCTCCGGTGGGGGCCGTACCGCCGGGGGCGTGGGCCGGCTCGGCGGCGGCGCGGGCCGCGCGGAGCGCCTCGCGGGCGCGTTCCGCGGGGGACGGCTCGCCGCTCGGCGGCTTCGGCGGCTCGGTGCCCGCCCCCGGAACCGGCCCTCGGGCGAAGCCCGGTGCCGCGTCCGCGTCCTGCGGGGTGGTCCCGGTGCCCCCCTCCGGCCGGGTGCTTCCCGGTTCGGACTCCGCCACGGGTCCCCGGCGGCGGATGGCGGCGCGGGCGGCGGCGGACGGACGGGCTCCGGCCGGTCCGGCGGCCGGTTCGGCGGCCGGTTCGGCGGCCGGTTCGCGGTCCGTGGCCCCGTCGGCGGCGGAGGGGCTGGTGCTGGAGGGCGCCGGGTCGCGCTCGGCGGGCGTGGTGGGACGCGCCAGCGCGCGGGCCACGCGCAGCGCCCGCCGCGCCGCCTCGGCCGGGCTCCCGCCGCCCGTGGGCCCGCCGATGGCCCGAGGCGCGTCGGCCCCGCCCTCGGCTGCACCGTTCTGCGGCGAGTGTCCGCCGGACTCCTCCCGAGTGCCCGTACCGGGCAGCCGGGCGCCGGACACGGTGTCTCCGGCACCGTCGTCCTCCCGGCCCGCGAGCTGCGCACCGGCTTCCCCGGAGCCGCCGGATCCGGCCCCGGGCCCGTCCGCCCCTCCCCCGGCGGGCACGACGCCGCCGCGCTGCTCCAGCGGCGAACCGTCGGCGACCGGCCGCGCCTCCGCGCTCGCCGACTCCGTCGTCGCGGCGGAGTCCGACCGGTCTGGCTCGTCCGAGCCGGCCTCACCCGCACGGGCCTGGTCCCCTCCCGGGCGATGCTCGTCCGCTACCTGCGCGGCTCCCGCCGCACGCAACGCATCCGCAGCACGGACGTCCGGCACGGCGCCTTCCGGTACGCCGGCGTCACGGTCCTGGGCCCCCGGCCCGCCGGCGCCGTCCGCCGCACGCACCCCGTCCGCCACATGAGCCCCCGGCACGGCGGCTTGCGATGCGGCGGCGTCCCGTTCCGGTTCCGCGGCGTGGGGCGGGGTCATGCGGGCCTCCGGAGGGAGACGAGGTCGGTGAGTTCGCGGTCGGTGAGTTCGGTGAGGGCCGCCTCGCCGGAGCCCAGGATCGCGTCCGCGAGCGCCCGCTTCGCCTCCAGCATCTCGGCGATCCGGTCCTCCACCGTCCCCTCGGTGATCAGCCGGTGCACCTGCACCGGCTGGGTCTGCCCGATGCGGTAGGCACGGTCGGTGGCCTGTTCCTCCACCGCCGGGTTCCACCAGCGGTCGAAGTGCACGACGTGTCCGGCCCGGGTGAGGTTGAGTCCCGTTCCGGCGGCCTTGAGGGAGAGCACCAGTACGGGGGTGGCGCCGTCCTGGAAGCGGTCGACCATGCGCTCGCGCTCGGCGACGGGCGTGCCCCCGTGGAGCATCTCGGCGGGGACGGAGCGGGCGGCGAGGTGGTGCGTGATCAGGCGGGCCATGCCGACGTACTGGGTGAAGACCAGCATCGAGCCGTCCTCGGCGAGGACCGTGTCCAGGAGTTCGTCGAGCAGGGCCAGCTTCCCGGAACGGTCGGCCCGCGCCCGGTCCGGGGAGAAGCCCTCCTTGAGGTACAGCGCGGGGTGGTCGCAGATCTGCTTGAGCGCGGTCAGCAGCTTCAGGACCAGGCCGCGGCGGGCGATGCCCTGGCTGCCCTCGATGACCAGCATGGACTCGCGGACCACCGCCTCGTACAGCGAGGCCTGTTCCCTGGTGAGCGGTACCGGCCGGTCCGTCTCGGTCTTCGGCGGGAGTTCCGGCACGATGCCCGGGTCGGACTTGCGGCGCCGCAGCAGGAACGGGCGGACCAGGCGGGCCAGCCGCTCGGCGGCCTCCGGGTCCTCGCCGCCCTCGACGGCGCGGGCGTGCCGGGCGCGGAACGACTTCAGCGGGCCGAGGAGGCCCGGCGTGGTCCAGTCGAGGAGCGCCCACAGCTCGGAGAGGTTGTTCTCGACCGGGGTGCCGGTGAGGGCGACCCTGGCGGGCGTGGGGATGGTGCGCAGGGCGCGGGCGGTCGCCGAGTACGGGTTCTTGATGTGCTGCGCCTCGTCGGCGACGACCATGCCCCACTCCACCCCTGCCAGTTCCTCGGCGGCGGAGCGCATGGTGCCGTAGGTGGTGAGGACGAAGCCTCCGTCGACGTCGGCGAGGGTGCGGCCCGTGCCGTGGAAGCGGCGGACGGGCACTCCGGGGGCGAACCGCTGGACCTCGCGCTGCCAGTTGCCGAGCAGGGAGGCGGGACAGACCACCAGGGTGGGCCGCCCGGCGGGACCGCGTTCGGCGCGCCGGAGGTGGAGGGCGATCAGGGTGACGGTCTTGCCGAGGCCCATGTCGTCGGCGAGGCAGCCGCCGAGGCCCAGGGAGGTCATCAGGTCGAGCCAGGCCAGGCCCCGGAGCTGGTAGTCGCGCAGCTCGGCCCGCAGGCCGGCCGGCGGGGCCGTGGGCCGCGGCCCGGCGACCAGGCGGTCCCGGAGGGTGGCGAGGGCGCCGGACGGCACCGCCTCGACCGTCTCGCCGTCGACCTCGGCCGCGCCGGTGAGGGCGACGGCGAGGGCGTCGACGGGGTCGAGCAGCCCGAGGTCGCGCTTGCGGGCCTTGCGGACCAGTGCGGGGTCGACGACCACCCACCGGTCGCGCAGGCGCACGACGGGGCGGTGCGCCTCGGCGAGGGCGTCCATCTCGGCCTCGGTGAGCGGTTCGCCGCCGAGGGCGAGCTGCCATTCGAAGCGGAGCAGGTCCTCGCTCTCGAAGAAGCCGGTGCCGTCGGTGGCGGAGCCCGGGGCGGAGCGGACCACGGCGGTGGCGGAGAGGTCCTGGGCGAGGTCGCGCGGCCAGTGGACGGTGACCCCGGCGGCGGCCAGCCGGGTGGCGGCGGCGCCGAGCAGATCGGCGACCTCCTCCTCGCCGAGTGCCATCACGTCGGGCACGTCCTGTTCGGCGAGGCGTTCCAGCGGTGGCCAGACGCGGGCGGCGCGGCGGACGGCCAGGGCGGCGTCGATCCGGGCGCGGGGGCCGAACGCGTCGGGGGCCTGTCCGGCCCAGAGGGCGGCGGCGTCGACCATCAGCGTGGGGTCGGCGAGGCTGTGCACCTGGACGACGGCCGCCCCCGCCCGGCGGGTCACGGCGCCGACGGCGCCGCCGGTCCCGGCCGGGGCGGTGGCGCCGGTCCCGGCCGGGGCGGTGGCGCCGTCGCGAGCGTCTTCGCTGTCGAAGAGGCTGAACGCGGACAGGTCGAGGCGGAGCGAGATCCGCACGCCGGCGTCCATCCCGGAGGCGACCTCGGCGGCCCACTCGTGGGCGCCGGGCAGGCGCTGGGCCTCGGGCGCGGCGAAGGGTCCGCCGACGGCGTAGGGGGCGGCGGGGGTCCGCGGCAGGGCGTCGGCCACGGCGTCCAGGAAGGCGCGGACCAGGGACTCCGGGCCGGGCAGCCGCAGCGGGGCGGGGCCGGGCAGCGGCACGGCGTGGCCCTCCGGGGGCAGGGCGGCGGCGACCGCGCGCAGGTGCGCGGCGTCCTCCGGTTCCAGCGGGCCGGCCCGCCAGGCGTCGTACCCCTCGGAGGTGAGGCCGGGGAGCAGGCGGCCGCGGGCGACCAGCCGGAGCGCGTGGAGCGCGGCGGCGCCCCAGCAGGCGGTGGCCGGGTGGGCGGCGGGGTCGTGCCGGGCGCGGACCAGCAGGGGCAGGGCGGCCACGACCGGCAGGACCACCGCGGGGACGGTACGGCGGCGGGCGCCCTGGCCGTGGGCCCGGACCACGGTGAGCTCGGTGGTGGCGGAGCTCACCGGAAGCGGGTGTCCGGCCGGGTCCCAGAAGGCGACGCGGCCCTCGCGGGGAAGGTCGGCGGGGAGGAACACGGCGGCCAGGCGTGCCGGCGCGGTGCTGCCGGTGTCGTGCATGCGCCTGTCCTCCTCGTCCTCGCTCGACCTCGCTCGTCGGTGCCGACTGTTTTCGACTCTACGTTCGGCATCCGACAACCGGAGCGCGCCGGGCCTCCCCCGGACGGACGGAGGGCCGTCCACGGCCCCGGAACGGGAGGCGAACGGCCCTCTGCTGCCGGCGTCGTCGCAGGTCAGGGAGTTGTCCGAGAGACCACGTACACCATCGGGTTAGCCGGGTCCGACATGTTGACGACCACGTTCTGGGTGGGCAGCGGGTTCTCCTGGGTGTGGGTGAGCCCGTACCAGGGGCCGGGCCCGCGGAACTCCCACCCGGCGGTGTGCCGGTCGCGCTCGCCGATCGCGATCTCGTCCTTCCTCAGGTCGTCCCGGGTGACGCCCATGGAGCGCAGGAAGGTGTCCAGGCCCGCCTCGGTGGTGAGGAACTGGACGTGCAGCCGGCTGGTGCGCCAGTTGTTGGTCTCGTACTGGGCGACCAGCTCCGCCGGGTGCGGGATGGGCACCTGGTAGATGCGGCGCTGCACCTTGGAGGGCCAGCCCCAGGTGAGGCCGGTGGCGGAGTAGCGCGCTTCCTTGTCCTTGCCGCTGTCCCGGCTCTGGGCGCCGGAGATCACCAGGTAGCCGGCCGGGATGCCGATGAGCAGCACGATGGTCAGCAGGGTCAGCGCACGGCGCCGGATCACCCGGCGCCGGGCCTCCCGGTCGTCGCCGGCCAGCAGCAGCGGGTCCTGGTGGGCGTCCTTGCGGGACTGCTCGCCGTTCCCGCCGGGCCGATGGGGTCGGACGTCGGTCACAGGCCGTCCCCGGGGGTGCGGGCGGCGGCGTCCGGGACGCGCTCGAAGCGTTCGTACCGCTCGGTGCGGCGGCGCTTCGCGCGGCGGAAACGCCGGGCGACCAGGCGGGACAGGTCGGCGGCGCCCACCATGCCGGCCTCCGGGCCGAGCTGGGCGCGCGCGATGCGGGCCTCGGGGCGGTAGCCGCGGCCGGTGAGGTGCCGCCGGAAGGCGTCCCGGGCGGGGCCGATCAGCAGGTCGTCGGCGGCCGAGACGCCACCGCCGATCACGAAGCAGGAGGGGTCCAGGGCGGCCGCCAGGTTGGCGATGCCGACGCCCAGCCACTGGCCGATGTCCTGGAGCAGCTCGACGCACATGGCGTCGCCCTCGCGGGCCAGCTCGGTGATCATCGGCCCGGTGATGGCGGAGATGTCGCCCTTGACGTGCTCGATGATCCCGAACGCGACCGGCGAGTCCGCCGCGGCCAGCTCACGTGCCTCGCGCACCAGGGCGTTGCCGGAGCTGTACTGCTCCCAGCAGCCGCGGTTGCCGCAGGGGCAGCGGTGGCCGCCGGGAACGACCTGCATGTGGCCGAACTCCCCGGCCACCCCGAACTTGCCCCGCTTGACCCGGCCCTCCTCGAGGATGGCGCCGCCGATGCCGGTGCCGAGCGTGATCATGACGAGGTGGTCCTCGCCCTTGCCGGCGCCGAACCGCCACTCGGCCCAGGCGGCCGCGTTGGCGTCGTTGTCGACCAGCACGGGCACCGCGAGGCGCTCTGCCAGCCGGTCGCGCAGCGGTTCGTTGCGCCAGGACAGGTGCGGGGCGAACAGGACCCGGTTCATGTCGGCGTCGATCCAGCCGGCCGCGCCGATGCCGACGGCGTGCACGTCGTGCCGGTCGGAGAGGTCCAGCACCAGTTCGGCGATGGTGTCCTCGACGACCTTCGGGCTCTTGGACTTGTCCGGGGTCTCGGCCCGGAGCTTCTCCAGGATGTTGCCGTCGGCGTCGACGACGCCGGCCATGACCTTGGTACCGCCGATGTCGATGCCGACCGTGGGCACGCGGGGCGCCGACAGGTGCGAACGGCGCTCCCGGGAACCCACCGTTCTCAGGACGGGGGCACGGCGCGAGCCGATCGGGGCTCCGGCCGTCCTGGCCGGGTTCAGCGCCCGGGGCAGTGCGAGGTCGCGGTAGGTGCTCATCGCGCCGATTCTGCCTCAATCCGGTGAGCCGCCGCATGGCGGCGTCCCACCAGGTCCGTCCGTGCCGCCCGGCCCGGGCGTCCCGCGGCCCGGGCCGGCGCCGTGCCCGCCGTCGTCGCGCTCACGACCGCGGCCGCTCCTCGTCCGCCTCGGCGGCCCCCGGAGGAGCGGCCGGTTCCGCACGCTCCAACTCGTGGCGCAGGTCGTCGAGCTCGTCCCCACCGGCCATCTGCCGGGTCAGCTCGTCGAGGGTGATGTCGTCGCGGGTGTGGTGGCCCGCCATGGTGCCCCGCTTGAGGAGGACGAACCGGTCGCCGACCAGGTAGGCGTGGTGCGGGTTGTGGGTGATGAACACAACAGCCAGTCCTGCGTCACGGGCGGCGGCCACGTATTTGAGGACCACACCCGACTGCTTGACGCCCAGGGCGGCGGTCGGCTCGTCGAGGACCAGCACCTTGGCGCCGAAGTACACGGCCCGGGCGATGGCCACGCACTGGCGCTCGCCGCCGGAGAGCGTCCCGATGGGCTGGTCCACGTCGCGCAGGTCGATGCCCATGCGCAGCAGTTCGGCGTGGGTGGTGCGGCGCATGAGGTCGACGTCCATGCGCCGGAACGGGCCGCGGCCCGTGGTGGGCTCCGAGCCGAGGAAGAAGTTCCGCCAGACCGGCATCAGCGGGACGACCGCCAGGTCCTGGTAGACGGTGGCGATCCCGCGGTCCAGCGCCTGGCGCGGGCCGGCCAGGGCGGTCTCCTCGCCGTCGATGCGGAAGGTGCCCGCGTCATGGCCGTGCAGCCCGGAGATGATCTTGATCAGGGTGGACTTGCCCGCGCCGTTGTCGCCCAGCACGCAGGTGATCTCGCCCGCGTGGGCCACGAGGGAGACGCCCTCCAGGGCGCGGACGTTGCCGTAGTACTTGCTGACCCGCTCCAGCTCGACCAGCGGGGCGGCCCCGGAGGTCTGCTCGGCGGTCGGTTCGGTCGCCGTGGTCACGTGGTCGCCTCCGCGCGCTTGCGGACCCAGTGGTTGAGCAGGGTCGCCAGGAGCAGCATCGCTCCGAGGAAGAACTTGAACCAGTCGGGGTCCCACTCGGCGAAGACGATGCCCTTGCTGGTCATGCCGAAGATGAGCGCGCCGACCGCCGAGCCGACGGCGGAGCCGTAGCCGCCGGTGATCAGGCAGCCGCCGATGACCGCCGCGATGATGTAGATCAGCTCGTTGCCGACGCCTTCGCCGGACTGGACGACGTCGTAGCTGAAGAGCAGGTGCTGGCCGGAGATCCAGGCGGCCAGGCCCACGCCCATGTAGAGGCCGATCTTGGTGGCCCGCACCGGCACGCCCACCGCCCGGGCCGCCGTCTCGTTGCCGCCGACGGCGAAGATCCAGTTGCCCACGCGGGTGCGCAGCAGGATCCAGGAGGCCACGGCGATCAGCAGCAGCCACCAGAGGATGGTGATCTTGAAGTCGATTCCGCCGATGGTGAAGGTGGAGGCGAAGACGGCCTTGGCCTGGTCGAAGCCGTCCATGTCGGCGACCGTCCTGGTGGAGACGGTGCCGCTGATCAGCTTGGTGAAGCCCAGGTTCATGCCGATGAGCATCAGGTAGGTGCCCAGCGTGATGATGAAGCTGGGCAGCTTGGTGCGGGTGAGCATGAACCCGTTGAAGGCTCCGACGCCCAGCGTGACCAGCAGCGAGACGCCGACGCCGACCCAGACGTTGGCCGTCATCTGGTAGCTGAACATCGACGAGATCAGCGCGGACGTGGTGACCAGCACGCCGGCGGAGAGGTCGAACTCGCCGCCGATCATGAGGAGCGCGACGGGGACGGCCATGATGCCGATGGTGGACGCGGCGTACAGGACGGTGCTCAGGCTCGAGCCGCGCAGGAAGCTCTCGGCGACGACGGCGAAGAAGACGAAGACGGCGACCGCGCCGACCACCGCTCCCAGCTCGGGTCTGCCGAGCAGCCGTCGCAGCGGCGAGGTGCGCAGCAGCCGTTCGTCCGCCGTGGCGGCCGCGGCCGGGGCGGTGGTGCTCATCGGGTGCCCCGTTCCGCGTACTCGGCCAGCTCGCCGGCCTGTTCCTCGGTGACGATCTGCGGGCCGGTCAGCACGGGCTGACCGCCGCCGAGCACGTCGGCGTTGTACTTGTACAGCCACAGCAGGTCCACGGCCTGGTAGCCCTGCAGGTAGGGCTGCTGGTCGACGGCGAAGCCGAGGGTGCCGTCCGCGAGGCCGGCGGCCACCTTGGCGTTGAGGTCGAAGGTGTCGATCTCGGCCTCGCTGCCGGTCTCCTCCTTGGCCTTCGCCGCGGTGTCCGCGAAGGGGGCGCCCAGGGTGACGACCGCGTCGACCTTCTTGTCGGTCTGCAGCTTGGCCCCGATGGACGCCTGCACGTCGGGCATGTTGGTGCCCTCGACGTACAGGTTCTCGACCGTACCGTCGAAGGTCTCCTTGATGCCGTCGCAGCGCTGCTCGTGGCCGACGTTGCCCTGCTCGTGCAGGATGCAGAGCGCCTTCTTCTTCCCGCGGGCGTTGAGCTCCTCGCCGACGGCCCGGCCGGCCACGGTCTCGTCCTGGCCGATGTGGGTGAGGGCGCCGAAGTCCTTGGAGACGTCCGAGCCGGAGTTCACCGTGATCACCGGGATGCCGGCCTTCACGGCGCGGGCCACGGCGGCCTTCATCGCCTCGGGCTTGGCCAGCGTGACGATGATGCCGTCGACCTTCTTGTCCACGGCGGCGTCCACCAGCTGGGCCTGCTGCTGCGCCTCGGCGTCGTGGGAGTAGAGGAAGTTGATGTTGTCCTTGGCGGCGGCCTGCTCGGCGCCGTTCTGGACGATGTCCCAGAAGGTGTCGCCGTCACCGGAGTGGGTGATCATGGCGAAGGTCCAGCGGGGGGTGTTCACCGCCGCCTTCCCCTGGGCGTCCGAGGCCTTCCGGGCGTCCTCGGCGCGCTTGCCGCCGGTGCTGCTGCAGCCCGCGACCGAGACGCAGAGCGCCCCCGCCACCGCGATGCCCACCCAGGTCCGAAACCGTCCCACGAGGCGTGACCTACTTCCTTCTCGGCTTCCGCGGATCCTTTCCGCGCTTCCCGGCTCGGGGGTGACGGCCACCGGCCATCACCCCCGAACGCAGCATTATCGAACATCCGGGGGGCGGGAAGGTCGGCGGGGTGACGCGTTGCGGCGACGGCGGACGAGGATGCGAGATGCGTCACTCCGCCCGCGCGACGACCCGGCACGCGCGCTCCACGCCGCCCCGCGCGGGGCCGGCGGCCCCGGCACGGGCCGCGTGGGGGACCCCGCCGCCCCCGCGCGGCCGGCGGAACGGACCGGTGCCTCGGGGCCCGTCGGACGGCGACCGGCGGGCCACCCACCGGCTCGCCGGCCCGCCCTGGGGTTCCCCGGCGGCGGTAGGTGCGGCGGCGGCGGGCGCCGCCACCCGCGGGGCAGAACGCAAGCGGCCGGGCGGCGAGCCCGGCCGGGGCAGGGCTCGCGGGGTCGGAGGGGCGGCCGGCGGGATCGGCACGGAGCGTCGGGCGGGGACCGGAGGCCTCCGTCCCGCCCGGCGGTGCTCGGCAGGGGCCCGGCGGCGATCCGGTGGCGGGTGCGTGCGGGACTGTCGCGTTCCCTGGGGCGACAGCGGGAGCAGGGCGGTGTCCCGGAGGAGTGCCGTCCTGCGGTACGCGGGTGCCGGTCGGCGGCGGGAAGGGGGTCCGCGCCAACGCGTCGCGCCCGCCGTCGGGGGCGGGGGACGCACCCGGTCGGGGGAAGTGGAACCGTATGTCCGGTCAAACGGACATGCGCTTTGACATCGCGTCAAGCGGGGACCATTTTGTGTCCTCATGCGCATCGGAGTCATCGGTACGGGACGGATCGGGGCCCTGCACGCCCATGTCCTCAGCCGTCACAGTGAGGTGGGGTCCCTCGTCGTCACCGACACGGACCAGGGCCGGGCCCACGAGATCGGCCAGCGGCTGGGGGCGACGGTGGCGCCCGGTGTGAACGAGGTCTTCAACTGGGGCGTCGACGCGGTGGTGATCACGGCGGCGACCTCGGCGCACTCCGACCTGATCCGGCGCGCGGCCCGTTACGGTCTGCCGGCGTTCTGCGAGAAGCCGATAGCGCTGGACCTGCGGTCCACGCTGGAGGCGATCGCCGACGTGGAGGCGGCGGGCACGGTGCTGCAGATGGGCTTCCAGCGACGGTTCGACGCCGCCCACGTGGCCGCCCAGGAGGCGGTGTGGAGCGGCCGGCTGGGCCGGCTGCACACCGTGAGGGCGCTGTCGTCGGAGCCCGCGCCGCCGCCCGCCGAGCATCTGGCGCTGTCCGGCGGCCTCTACCGGGACGTGCTGATCCACGACTTCGACACGCTGCGCTGGGTCACCGGCAGGGAGGTGGCCGAGGTGTACGCCGCCGGGTCGGCCGCGGGTCCCGAGATGTTCCGGGCCGCCGGGGAGGTCGACACGGGTGCCGTGCTGATCACCCTGGAGGACGGCACGCTCGCCACCGTGACCGGGACCCGGCTCAACGGTTCGGGCTACGACCAGCGGATGGAGCTGGCCGGGGAGCTCGACCAGATGGTGGTGGGGCTGGACGAGCGGACGCCGTTCTTCTCCGCGGGGCCGGGCGGGCCGGTCGCCGCCGAGAAGCCGTGGTCGGGGTTCCTCGAGCGGTTCGCCCCCGCGTACCAGGCCGAGCTGTACACCTTCCTGGACGTGGTCCGGGGCGCGCGGCCCAACCCGTGCGACGGCCGGCAGGCGCTGGAGGCGCTCCGGATCGCGGAGGCGTGCGAGCTGTCCCGCCGCGAGCACCGGCCCGTGCACATGGGCGAGATCCCCCAGAGCCTGTACTGACCGCCCGGCCGGGCGACGTGCCCGGCGACAGGCCGGGCACCCGGCGGACCACCGCGGCTCCGCCGGGTCACCACCGCACGGGCAGGCTGCGCAGGCCGCGGACGAGCACGCCGGGCAGCCACTCGCCGGGCGGGCCGTCGAGGGCGAGCCCGGGGGCCCGCCGCAGCAGGGAGCCGATCGCGATCCGCGCCTCCGCCCGTGCCAGCGGCGCGCCCAGGCAGAAGTGGATGCCGTGCCCGAAGGCCAGGTGGCCCGTGCTCCGGCGGCGTATGTCGAAGCGGTGCGGGTCGGCGTGCCGTGCGGGGTCGCGGTTGGCCGCCGTGAGGCCGATCATCACCTGCTCGCCGCGCTCGACCCGTACGCCGCCGAGCTCCAGCGGCTCGGCGGCGAACCGGAAGGTCGCCGTCTCCACCGGGCCCTCGAAGCGGAGCGTCTCCTCCACGGCGCCGTCCAGCAGCGACATGTCGGCGCGGAGCAGCGCCAGTTGGCCGGGGTGCGTGAGCAGGGCGTGGACCGCGCCGGTGATCAGGTTCACCGTGGTCTCGTGGCCGGCCAGCAGCAACAGGAAGGACATGCCGACGAGTTCGCGCTGCGTGAGGCGGTCCTCGTCCCCGGCGGCCGGGTGGACGAGCCGGCTCAGCAGGTCGTCGCCCGGTCCGGCGCACCGCTTGTCCTCCACGAGCTCGGTGAGGTACTCGGTGAACGCCGCGGCGGCCTTCAGCCCGTCGGCGCCGGTGGCGGGGGCGACGGCGTCGGTGGAGATGGCCCGGAACTTCGCGCGGTGCTCCTCGGGCACGCCGAGCAGTTCGCAGATCACCGCCATGGGCAGCGGGTAGGAGAGCGACTCGACCAGGTCGGCGCGGCCGGCGGGCAGCATCCGGTCGAGCAGCCCGTCGGTGATGTCCTGGATCCTCGGCCGCAGCGCCTCCACCCGGCGGGGCGTGAACGCCTTGGAGACCAGGTGCCGGAGCCGGGTGTGGTCGGGCGGGTCGGCGAAGAGCAGGTGCTTGCCGATGGGGTCCGCCTCGAAGCCGCCGCCCAGTTTCTCCGGGTCCTTGGCCAGGCGCGGGTCGCCGAGCGCGGCGCGCGCCTCCTGGTGGCCGACCACCAGCCAGGTCTCGTACGCGTCGGGCGGGGGCAGCAGCACCCGGTGCACCGGCCCTTCACGCCTCAGCGCGGCGTAGACCGGGTGCGGATCGGCGCGGAAGCCGTCGCCGTACCGCCGTAGGTCCACCACGTCGGCCATGGGATCCCCCTGTCCGCTCCCTGCGGGACGCCCTGTCCCCCACTCCCGCAACGGGCGGGACGCCCGGCGGGTTCCGGCACCGGCGTGTCGCGGCGGCCGGTCCCGCCCACCGCGGCGAGGCCCGGCGCGGCGGGCACTGCGCGGCGGGGGCCCGGCGCGGCGGGGGCCCGGTGGGGCGCGGTCAGCCGCCCAGTTCGCGCAGCCGGACGGTGAGGGCCTTGAGGCCCGCCGGGGTCAGGGCTCCGTGCAGGCGCAGCCGGGAGACGCCTCCGTCGGGGTACACGTCGAGCCGGGCGTGGGTGCCGGTGGCGGGCTCGGGCAGCACGAACCGGTGGTTGGTGTCCGGCTGCAGCCGGGTGCGGGGGACGACCTCGGTCCACGCGCCCGTGCCGCCGTCCCTGAGCGACACCGACGCCCAGCCCGCGCTGTTGCCCTTGAGGCAGGCGGTGTCGATCTCGACGGCCCGGACGGAGGCCTGGGCGGCGAGCCGGTAGGTGATCCAGTCGTGGCCGCGGTCGCGTCGCCGCCTGGTCTCCCAGCCCTCGTCCATGCGGGCCGACCGGCCGGGCAGGATCGTGTGCGAGGCCGGGGAGTAGAAGCGGTCCGAGGCGTCCTCCACCGTGCCGCCGTGGGCGAGGGCCACGACGTCCAGGACGCCCAGGGCCGCCGCCCACGCGGGGTCGGGCACGACCTCGCCGTGGACCCGGAGCCGGGCGATGCCCCCGTCCGGGTACTGGCGGACCCTCAGGTGGGTGAGGCGGCGTTCCGCCGTCACCTCGAAGCCGTTGGCCGCGTGTCCGCCGACCGGGGTGCGCGGCACCAGCGGCGTCCACTTCACGTCGTCGGCGAGCAGTTCCTCCGGTGACGGCGTGCCCGGGACGGCGGCGCCCTCGACGGAGACCGCCTGGGGGTGGTTGCCGCGGAAGTGGGCGGTGTCGACCACGATGCCGCGCACCACGCCGGGGGCTCCGAGGCGGACGAGCGCCCAGTCGTGGTCGTCGTCGGCCGGCCACGGGTCGGCCTCCGAGGCTCCGCGCCTGCGGCGGGTCTCCCAGCCGTCCATCACCTTGCCCTTGTGGCCGAAGGTCTCCGGCTCGAAGACGGCCGGTCCGGGGAGCAGCAGGTTCTCCCGCGGGGCGAAGAACTCGTCGTTGGCGGCGATCACCGCTCCGCCGAGCCGGCGGTCGGCGAGGTCGGGCAGGGCGGCGAAGGGGAACGCGGCCGTGCGGTGGTCGGCGTACGGGTCGCCGCCTCGGTAGGGCTGGGCGGGGCCGGTGAAGCGGGGGATCGCCGTCACGGGTGGAGGTCCTGCCTTTCGGGGTGGGGCCGGCGTTCCGGGCTGGTCGGCGGGGTGCCGGCGTTCCGGACTGGTCGGCGGGTCCGTCGGTCCGGTCGGCGACCGGGAGGGTCGGCCGAGGGGATCAGCGGTGCAGCAGGCGGCCGGACGGTTCGGTGAACCCGCCGTCCAGGTAGATCCTCCGCCCGCGCAGCCAGGTGGCGCGGACGACGCCCTGGAGGGTGCGGCCCGCGTAGGCGGTGACGGGGTTGCGGTGGTGGAGTCCGGCGGGGTCGACGGTGAACGAGGCGTCCGGGTCGAAGACCACCAGGTCGGCGTCGCGGCCGGGGGCGACGGCGCCCTTCCGGTCCAGCCCGGCGAGGGCGGCGGTGCCCTCGGCCATCCAGCGCACGACGTCCCGCAGGCCGTGTCCGCGGCGGCGGGCCTCGGTCCAGACGGCGGGCAGGCTGAGCTGGAGTCCGGCGATGCCGCCCCAGGCGGTGGCGAAGTCCTTGGTCTTGAGGTCGGCCGTGGACGGGGAGTGGTCGGTGACGACGCAGTCGATCACACCGTCGGCGAGCCCCTTCCAGAGCAGGTCCTGGTTGGCGGCCTCACGGATGGGCGGGCAGCACTTGAACTCGCTCGCGCCGTCCGGGACTTCCTCGGCGGTCAGGGTGAGGTAGTGCGGGCAGGTCTCGACGGTGACGCGCACCCCGTCGGCCCGTGCCCGCGCGATCAGGGGGAGCGCGTCGCAGGAGGAGAGGTGCAGGATGTGCACCCGCGTGCCGTGCTCCCGTGCCAGGCCCAGGACCAGGGCGATCGCGCCGTCCTCGGCGTGCCGGGGCCGTGAGGCGAGGAAGTCGGCGTACCGGGGGCCGCCGCGCTGCGGGGCCTCGGCGAGGCGGTGGGGGTCCTCGGCGTGCACGATCAGCAGCCCGTCGAACGCCGCGATCTCCGCCATGGCGCGGGCCAGTTGCCGCCCGTCCAGTTCGGGGAACTCCTCGACGCCGGAGGGCGACAGGAAGGCCTTGAACCCGAAGACGCCGGCCTCGTGGAGCGGGCGGAGCCGTCCGCCGTTGTCCGGGACGGCGCCGCCCCAGAATCCGACGTCCACGTGGACCCGGCCGCGTGCCGCGGTGCGCTTGACCTCGAGGTGGTCCGTGGTGGTGGTCGGCGGAAGGGAGTTGAGGGGCATGTCGACCAGGGTGGTGATCCCGCCGGCCGCCGCGGCGCGGGTGGCGGACCGGAAGCCCTCCCAGTGCTCCCTGCCGGGGTCGTTGACGTGGACGTGGGTGTCGACCAGGCCGGGCAGCACCACCAGGTCCCCGACGTCCTCGAGTCCGGCCCCGGCCGGGACCGGGGCGTCGTGGTCGAGGACCGCGTCGATGACGCCCGCGGTGACGACGACGGACGCGGGGCGGATGCCGCCGGGTGTGACCACGCGGGTGGAACGCACCACCCATGTCCCGCCGTGATCCGGCAGTTCGGCCTCGGGCACGAGCACGGCCCTCCTCTGGCTTCAACGATTTGTTGAAGGATTCCCCCCTGGCATTCCCGCGTCAAGAGCGACCTGGCCGGACGCCCGTTCGGTCGGCTGGGGCTACGCTTCCCCCGTTCCAGCCCCAGGCCGAAAGGACCACGCCCGTGCCGACGCCCAGCTCCCCGAGTGGATCGGTCCAGTCCCTCGAGCGCGCCTTCGACCTGCTCGAGCGGATGGCGGACGCGGGCGGCGAGGCGGGCCTGAGCGAACTGGCGGCGGACAGCGGGCTGCCGCTGCCGACCATCCACCGGCTGATGCGCACGCTGGTGACGTGCGGGTACGTCCGTCAGCAGCCGAGCCGCCGCTACGCGCTCGGACCCCGGCTGATCCGGCTGGGCGAGTCGGCCTCGCGGCTGCTGGGGTCGTGGGCGCGGCCGTACCTGGCCCGGCTGGTCGACGAGACCGGCGAGACCGCCAACATGGCGCTGCTGGACGGCGACGAGGCGGTGTACGTGGCACAGGTGCCGTCCCGGCACTCGATGCGGATGTTCACGGAGGTGGGGCGTCGGGTGCTCCCGCACTCCACCGGCGTGGGCAAGGCGCTGCTGGCGGACTCCTCGCCGGAGGAGGTGCGCGCGTTGCTGGCGCGGACCGGGATGCCCGCGGCCACGGACCGGACCATCACGACGCCGGACGCGTTCCTGGCGGCCCTGGAGGAGGTCCGGCGGAACGGGTACGCGGTGGACGACAACGAGCAGGAGCTGGGCGTGCGGTGCCTGGCCGTGGTGGTGCCGGGGTCGCCGACCCGGGCGGCGCTGTCGGTCTCGGGGCCCGCGGGCCGGGTCACCGACGAGGCGACGGCACGGATCGTGCCGATGCTGCGGGCGGTCGCGGCGGAACTCGGCGAAACGCTCCAGGGCCACGCCCCCACGCCCTGACGCCCTGACGCCCGCCACGCTTCCACGGACCCTTCGCAGGCCTTGACGTGCCGTCGCACGCGCCCGCTCCCCGGCGTGAGCCGCCCGCTCCCCGCGCCCCCACGGCGCACGGTGACGCCCGCGTGCTCCGGTGTGCCAGCAGGCGGCCTGGCGACCGGTGACCGGCGACCGCTGATCGGCGACCGGCAGTAACTGCCGGGCGGCCGGTGACTGTCGGGCAACCCCGGGCGCACGCTGCGGGACAGCTCCGCGAGCAGCGGCGCCCGCGACCCGCGTCCGCGCCCGCAGCGCGCCACACCAGGCCGGTGAAGGGACGACCGCCCCTGGCGGAAGCCGCGGAGGGGAACGGGCCGTCAGACCGCCGGGGCCGGGGAGTCGAACTCCTCCACCGCGCGGCGGACCTCGTGCATCCCGCCGGCCAGCGCGGAGACGGACCCGACCGCTCCGGCGATCAGCAGCAGCGAGCGCCGCAGCCGCGCGGGGTCGGGCAGCGGCTCGGCCGCCAGCGCGGCGAGACCCGCGATCTCCTCCTCGGCCACCGCCCGGTCGGTGAACTCCACGCGGTAGCCCGCCAGTTCACGCCCCAGCCGGGCAACGGCGGCCCGCAGGACCGTCACCCTCGGGTCCTCACCCCGGCCCTCGGCCGGCGGACGTTCCAAGCTCCGCAACACCGCACTCCCCCTCACGTCGTCGGCCGGGCATTCGTGTGTCGCACGTCGACTCCCCTGGGAACAAGGGGCACGAGCCGGCTCGCGGATCATGCGCTCCCTCATGCGCAACCCCTCCCGCCCACGGCGCTGGTCGGGCGCTGCGAAGGCGGGGGAGCCAGTAAACGCCACCCCGTGGCGGTCGCGCCACTCCATGGAGACAAATTCCACCCATAGGGTTCACTCCAGGCAACGAAACTGCCGGTTGTCCACAGCCTCGCGACGCCGTTCTCCCAGGTCAGGTATGCAGGACCCATGACTTCACCTGTGACGCACACAACCACCGCCCGGATCGCCGGTCTTCTGCTCGCCGCGGGCGGCGGGCGACGCCTCGGCGGGCGCCCCAAGGCCCTCCTGGAGCACGACGGCGCCCTGCTGGTCGAGCGGGCCGCCGGCACCCTGCGCGCGGGCGGCTGCGCGCGTGTCCACGTGGTGCTCGGTGCGAGCGCCGACCGGGTGCGCCGGCGGGCCCGGCTGCCCGACTGCGTGCTGGTGGACAACCCCGACTGGGAGCGGGGCATGGGCTCCTCCCTGCGGGCCGGCCTGGCCTCGCTGGAGGGCACCGGCGCCAGGGCCGCGCTGGTGATGCTGGTGGACCAGCCCGGGATCGGCGAGGAGGCCGTGCGCCGGGTGGCCGAGGCCGGCCTGGCCCGGGGCCCGGACCGTCTCCCCGCGGCCCTGGTGTCGGCGGCGTACGCCGGCGTGCGCGGACATCCGGTGCTGTTCGGCGCCGCGCACTGGCCGGGGATCACCGCGCGTGCGGAGGGCGACCAGGGGGCACGCGGTTACCTGGGGTCGCGTCAGGCGGAGATCACGCTGGTGGAGTGCGCGGACGTGGCCGATCCGTACGACGTCGACACGCCGTCGGATCTGGCCCGCCTGCGCCCGGGGCGTTGAACTCCCCTTTCCACCATGAGGAAACTGGTGTCCACTGTCCAGAAGTACGCGAGCGCCGCCGTGGGACGGAGGCGCCGGCGTACGGGTAGTACCGAGTAGCGAAAGTGCCTCTGCTGAAGGAGTCCGCATGTCCGCACCCGCCTCGTCCCCGGCCGTCGTCGTCGACGCCGAGCCCCTGCCGCGGCAGGAAGAGGTCCTGACCGGTGAGGCGCTCGCCTTCGTGGCCGAGCTGCACCGCCGCTTCACCCCGCGACGGGACGAACTCCTCGAGCGCCGCACCCGGCGCCGGGACGCGATCGCCCACAGCGCCTCGCTCGACTTCCTGCCCGAGACGGCGGCGATCCGGGCGGACGACACCTGGCGGGTGGCCCCGTGTCCCGAGGCCCTGCAGGACCGCCGGGTCGAGATCACCGGTCCCACCGACCGCAAGATGACCATCAACGCGCTCAACTCGGGCGCCCGGATCTGGCTCGCCGACTTCGAGGACGCCCTCTCCCCCACCTGGGAGAACGTGGTGCTCGGTCAGCTCAACCTGATCGACGCCTACACGCGGAGGATCGACTTCACCGACACCGCCTCCGGCAAGTCGTACGCGCTGCGCCCGGACGCGGAACTGGCGACGGTGGTGATGCGGCCGCGCGGCTGGCACCTGGACGAGCGCCACCTCGAGGTCGACGGCGAGAAGGTGCCGGGCGCCCTGGTCGACTTCGGGCTGTACTTCTTCCACAACGCCCGCCGTCTGCTGGACATGGGCAAGGGGCCGTACTTCTACCTGCCCAAGCTGGAGTCCCACCTGGAGGCTCGGCTGTGGAACGACGTGTTCGTCCACGCTCAGGACGCGCTGGGCGTTCCGCAGGGCTCGGTGCGGGCGACGGTGCTGATCGAGACGATCACCGCCGCGTACGAGATGGAGGAGATCCTCTACGAGCTGCGCGAGCACGCCTCCGGCCTGAACGCCGGCCGCTGGGACTACCTGTTCTCCATCGTGAAGAACTTCCGTGACTGCGGCGCCTCGTTCGTGCTGCCGGACCGCAACTCGGTGACGATGACGGCCCCGTTCATGCGGGCCTACACCGAACTGCTGGTCCGCACCTGCCACAAGCGGGGTGCGCACGCGATCGGCGGCATGGCGGCGTTCATCCCCTCGCGGCGGGACGAGGAGGTCAACAAGGTCGCCCTGGAGAAGGTGCGGGCCGACAAGGACCGCGAGGCGGGCGACGGGTTCGACGGCTCGTGGGTCGCGCACCCCGACCTGGTGCCGCTGTGCGAGGCGTCCTTCTCCGCGGTGCTGGGCGACCGGCCGCACCAGAAGGACCGGCTGCGCGAGGAGGTGGACGTCCGCGCCGCCGACCTGCTCGCCGTCGACTCGCTGGAGGCGCGGCCCACCTTCGCCGGTCTGGTGAACGCGGTGCAGGTCGGGATGCGGTACATCGAGGCGTGGTTGCGCGGTCTGGGCGCGGTGGCCATCTTCAACCTGATGGAGGACGCGGCCACGGCGGAGATCTCCCGCTCGCAGATCTGGCAGTGGATCAACGCGGGCGTGGAGTTCGAGAACGGCGAGAAGGCCACACCGGAGCTGGCCCGCCGGGTCGCCGCGGAGGAGCTGGAGAACCTCCGGGCCGAGCTGGGCGAGGAGGCGTTCGCCGCGGGCCGCTGGCAGGAGGCGCACGACCTGCTGCTGAAGGTGGCGCTCGACGAGCAGTACGAGGAGTTCCTCACCCTCCCGGCCTACCGCAGCCTGAGAGACTGACACCGCCTCCCCCGGCCCGGGGTCACGGGACACGACGCCGTCCGGGCCACGGGGCGGCGGCCGTACCTGACTCCGGGGCGGCGGCCGTCCGGACCGGAGGGGCGGCCGGGGCACAACGCCGTCCCGGCCTTCCCCAAGGTCAGTCGGCGTCGGCGTCACCGAGGTGGACGGACCAGTCCTGCGCGGCGGCGGGTTTGCCGTGGAGGTCGGGGACGCGCTGGAGCCAGCCGGGGCGGCCCCGGCGGCTCTTCTCGCGGCGGGCGTGCTCCTCCGCGGCGAGTTCCTCGGCGCCGGGGAAGTCGGTCGGCAGCCACGCGGCCGAGCAGGCGGCCCTCGCGGCCAGCCAGCCGACGTAGGCCTCCCGGACCGCCTCGGGGGTGTCGAGGCCGGCCTCCTCGGTCAGCCACTCGTCGGGGACCTCGGCGACCACCTCGCGCAGCAGCGCCTCGGTGACCCGGGGCGCCAGCTCGGCGTCCGCGGCGCGGGTGTCCGGGGCGTACCGGCCGAGCGCGTGGTGGCGGAAGTCGTAGGTCCTGTCGGGCGCGGTGCCGTCCCAGCGGTGGTGGAACACCAGGGCGGCCCCGTGGTCGATCAGCCAGAGGCGGGCCGGGGCGGTGCCGCGGGTGGGCCAGACCATCAGGTTGGAGCTGTGCACCGTGCGGTCGACGTTGGCGGTGAGGGCGTCCAGCCAGACGATCCGTCCGGCCTCCTGCGGATCCACGCGGAAGGTCTCGGCCAGCTCCGGGGTGAGGTCGACGCCGCCGGAGAGGTAGTCCATGCCGAGGTTCAGCCCCGCACTGGCGTTCAGCAGGTCACGGACCTCCTGGTGGGGTTCGTGCGCGCCGAGCGCGGGGTCGAACCGGGCCCGCACCAGCTCCGGCACCCGCAGTCCGAGGCGGCGGCCCAGTTCACCGACGATCACCTCGGCGACCAGCGCCTTGCGGCCCTGCGCCGACCCGGTGAACTTGACGACGTAGGTGCCCAGGTCGTCCGCCTCCACGACACCGGGCACGGACCCGCCGGAACGCAGGGGCATGAGGTAGCGAGTCGCTACGACTTCTCTCATCAACTTCCAGAGCCCCTACCGGTTACCTGCCTGGCATTCCAAGGCCGTTCTTCCGACGGCGCGACCTTGGCGGACCAGCCGACCAGCCCTGGGGAGCTTCCGGCCCTCGGGCATGAAGTGAGCATAGTAACCGAGGGTGATCGACGGCGAGGAGTGCGGTCAGGCCGGGGTGAGGGTGAACGACTCCCCGGGGCCGATGGAAGTGCGGTCGGCGATCAGCGGGGAGGCGCCGCCGTCCGCTGCGCCCACGTACCGGTCGTTTGCCCGTGCGCGCAGGCTCACGGTGCCGTCGGCGTTGTCGACCCGGCGGAACGTCTCCCAGCTGCCCGCGCTGGTGCGGTTGGCGATCAGCGGGGAGGCCCCGGCGTTGTCGGCGCAGACGAAGCGGCCGTTGGCGTGGGACCGCAGGGCGACGTCGCCGCTCCCGAGGTCGACGATGTCGAACGTCTCCCAGACGCCGGCGCCGGTGCGGTTGGCGATCAGCGGGGAGGCCCCGGCATCCTCGGCGCAGACGAAGCGGTCGTTCGCGCGGGCCCGGAGGCGGACGGCGGAGGCGGGGGCGGAGGCGGTTCCCGGGGTCAGTTCGAAGCGCTCGACGCGGACCGAGCCGCCGAGCGCGACGGTGGCGTAGTTGAAGATGCCGAAGCGGTAGCCCATGAAGAACTGCCACTCGCTCCTGAGGGTGAGGGCCGGCCCCAGCGGGGAGAAGGTGACGCCGTCGGTGCTGTACGAGAAGTGTCCCTGGCGCCCGCTGCCCGGACGGATGTCGGCGGTGGCGCGCAGCCAGATCCTGCTGCCCGTGACGGACGCCCCGGCGGCCTCGGTTCCCGTGCTGCTGGTGTTCCAGTTGCTGTCCATGGTGATGCCGTTGACCATCACCACCCGCGTCGTTCCGTTGTCGCGCTTGAGACCGATCCAGGCCGAGGAGTCGCGCAGGAGGGCGAGTCCGCCGCGGTCGCCGTCCCGCATGCCGGAGTGGTCGAGGACGATCGTCGCGGTCGAGGTGGGGCCTTGGATGCGGTGGGTGAGCGTGTTGCGGGCGGAGTACAGGTCGAAGGTGGTGGTGGCGGTCCGCAGCGTGAGCCCGCCGCCGACGGTGAAACGGCTGGTGTCCGGGTTGTGGTTCCACTCCCACCGGGGGCCGAGCGCGGGCCCCTGGAAGGTGTCGACGCCGGTGAGCGGCCTGGTCGCGCGGGGCGGGGGCGGCAGTTGGGGGGCGGGGTACGAGGCTCCCCAGGCGCCGTCGACCAGTTGCAGCACGGGCCAGCCGTCGGAGGTCCAGGTGACGGGTGCGAGGGCCGGTACGCGTCCGCCGGGGTAGGCGTCCACGAAGGCCATGTAGTACCACTGGCCCTGCGGGGTGCTGACCAGTCCTCCCTGGTGCGGGACTCCTCCGCCGGGTATCGGCCCCCGCAGGTCCAGGAGCAACTGCTTCATCGTGTAGGGGCCGAACGGACCGGAGTCCGACTTCAGGACGTACTGGCCGTTCGCGGGACGGGTGACGAAGATGTAGTAGCGGCCGTTGATCTTGTAGAAGCGGGCCCCCTCCAGCGTCCCGACGGAGGAGGGGGTGACGAACACCTCCTGTGCCCTGACCTGGCTACGGGCGTCGCCGGAGAGCTGGGCGACGCTGAGACGGGTGTTGCCGTAGGCCACGTACAGGGTGTCGTCGTCGTCCACCAGCAACCCCGCGTCGTAGTAGACCTGCGGCAGCTCCGCGCGCCGCGTCCACGGGCCCTCGACGGTCCTGGCGGTGTACACGTACGTCCGCGCGAAGTCGATCTGACCGATCCAGTAGAAGGTGTCGTCGCTGCGGCGGTGGTTGAGCGAGGACGCCCAGATGCCGCGCACGTACCCGCGTCCGCCGGACAGGTCGTACTTGGCGCCGAAGTCCAGCACCGGCACCGAGTGGCCCGCGAGCTCCCAGTCGACCAGGTTCCACGAGCGCAGGACGGGGGCCCCCGGCGAGTAGTGCATGGTGGACGCCGACATGTAGTAGGTGTCGGCGACCCGGATGATGTCGACGTCCGCGAAGTCCTGCCAGACGACGGGGTTGGTGTAGGCCGCCGCGGCCAGGGCGCCGGCCGCGGGGGTGGCCGCGCCGGGGGCGGGAGCCGCCTGGGCGCGGGGCGCGGCAGCGGTGAGGGCGGCGCCGGTGGCCGCCGTGAAGACGGTCCTGCGGCTCAGGGGGTGGTGGAGCCAGGACATGGGGTGCTCCTTCGTGACGGTGGGGGCGAGCGGAGAGGAAGAGCCGGCCGCCTCCCTGCCGGACGGACCGTCCGGCAGGGAGCCTGTCCGTGGGACAGGGAGCGCGTCCGCCCGGTGGGGAACGTGCCCGGGCGGCAGCGGCGGCGGGCGCCGACCGGGGCGGGGGCGGGGGCGGCGTCAGGCGGTGGACTGCCACTTGCTGGCGTCGAGGAGGTAGCCGCTGCCGCCCGTGTACCGGAAGTACAGGTCACGGGTGCCTCCGGCGCGGCCGTCACCTTGTCAGCTGCGGCTCCACTTCTGGTTGCTCTGCCCGTTGCAGTTCCACAGGACGAGCCGGCTTCCGTTGGCCGTGGCGGCCCCCTCGACGTCCAGGCAGAGGCCGGAGAGGGTGTTGCGGATCGACCCGTCGGAGGCCAGGGTCCACTTCTGGTTGTCCTGGCCGTTGCACGGCCACGTGATCACCCGCGTGCCGTTGGCGGTGCCCCGCTCGTAGGCGTCGAGGCACTTGTCCCCGAACACGCGGATCTCGCCGCCCGCCCA
This sequence comes from Streptomyces sp. NPDC047130, assembly GCF_040643475.1. Taxonomy (NCBI): domain Bacteria; kingdom Bacillati; phylum Actinomycetota; class Actinomycetes; order Kitasatosporales; family Streptomycetaceae; genus Streptomyces; species Streptomyces sp. NPDC047130. Next base: position 194,172 of record NZ_JBEYUK010000010.1, read on the forward strand.
TGTGGTCCACAGCTGGTTGGCGGCGGTGTGGCAGTCCCAGACGAGGACGGCCGAGCCCGAGGCGGTGGAGGCGTTGTCCACGTCGACGCAGCGGCCGGAGCCGGTGCCGCGCAGCCGCGAGGTCTGGCTGGCCAGCGGCGTGCCGCCGGACACGCGGAAGACGGCGATGCCGTGGGAGGGGACGGAGGCGGAGATCTGTCCGCCGCTCGCCGAGTTCGCGCCGGTCCACAGGTCGGTGAGGGTGAACGGGCCGCCGGACAGCCCGATCTGGGCCGCGGTGGTGCTCACGGTCGCGGTGGAGCCGCCGCGGTTGAACAGCCCCACGGCCACCGAGCCGTCGGACAGCGGCTTGGCGAAGACCTCGGTGTTCCCGTCGTCGCGCACCCGCCGTCCGCCGGCGCCCAGGGGGTCCTGGTCGACCGCGATCAGCCGCGGGTTGCGCAGCACGGCGCTGACGTCGGCGGACATCGACCGCACGTCGTTGCCCGCCATCAGCGGCGAGCCCATGAGCGCCCACAGCGCGAAGTGCGAGCGCGACTGGTTCAGGGTGAGTCCGGGCCGTCCGACCACCAGCATGTCCGGGTCGTTCCAGTGCCCGGGACCGGACTGCGCGGCCAGCGGCGCCGTGACGTCCAGGACGTTGCCCACGCCCATCGGGTAGCTGTTGACGTTGCCGTTCTGCCAGATGTCGAGCAGGTCCTCGGTGGTGCGCCACATGTCGGCGACCTGGCCCCAGTTGTACTTGTCGCCGGTGATGGCGTGGTAGCTGTTGGGGTTGACGCTGTAGACGATCGGGCGTCCCGTGGCGCGCAGCGCGTCACGCATGATGCCGAACCGGGCGACCTGCTCGTCGCGGGTGCCGTTGCCGGAGCACCAGTCGTACTTGAGGTAGTCCACACCCCAGGAGGCGAAGGTGCGGGCGTCCTGTGCCTCGTGGCCGAGGCTTCCGGTGGCTCCGGGGAAGGCGCCGCTGCCCTGGGCGCAGGTCTTCTCGTTCGGCGCCTGGTAGATGCCGAACTTCAGGCCCAGGGAGTGGATGTGGTCCCCGAGCGCCTTCATGCCGCTGGGGAACTTGGTGGGGTGGGCGCGCAGGTTGCCCTGGGCGTCGCGCTGCGGGTCGAACCAGCAGTCGTCGACGACCACGTACTGGTAGCCCGCGGCCCGCATCCCGGAGGAGACCATCGCCTCGGCGGCCTGGCGGACCTGTGTCTCGGTGATCTGGCAGCCGAAGCTGTTCCAGCTGTTCCACCCCATGGGCGGGGTGAGGGCCGGGCTGCCGGGTGCGGCCTGCGCCTCGGGCGCCTGGGGCGAGGCCACCAGGAGAGCCGGCACGGCGGCCAGGGTGGCGAGGAGGCAGGACAGCCGCCTGGGTAATCGTTCGGTCATCGTCGTCCCTTCGAGGGGCATGCCGGGGGCCTCGTCCGCAGGGGTGTCGACTGCCGACGAGCCGGGTGGGCGGAGGAGAACTGTGCGCTTCATTGTTACCGCTAACACGCACGGTGAGCCAGGTCCGTGACGTCAGAATCAGTGCCCGGCATCGAAGGCATCCGCCCTTGTGGCCGCTGAGCTGCGGCGGATAATGTCCCTCGTACCCGGCGGGGTGCGATCGGCGGGCCGTCGACCTGGGCGGAGCAGGCCGTCTTGTTATCGCTAACACCGTCTCGCCGGCACCGTCGTCAGGCCGCGTCCGGGTCGGCTGACCGGGCGCCTCCCCTCAGACCCAGCATGCGCACCGCGTTCTCCTTGAGGATCAGCGGGCGGACCTCGTCCTTGATGTCCAGCCGGGCGAAGTCCGCTAGCCACCGGTCGGGGGCGAGCACGGGGAAGTCGGAGCCGAAGAGGACCTTGTGCCGCAGCAGGGTGTTCGCCTGCCGGACGAGCTGCGGCGGGAAGTACGTCGGGGACCAGCCCGACAGGTCGATGTAGACGTTGGCCTTGTGGGTGGCGATCGAGATCGAGGAGTCCACCCACGGCACCGACGGGTGCGCGAGGACCATGGTCAGGTGGGGGAAGTCCGCCGCGACGTCGTCGAGGAGCATGGGGTCGGAGTAGCGCAGCTTGATGCCCCGCCCACCGGGGAGCCCGGCGCCGATACCGGTCTGCCCGGTGTGGAAGAGGGCCACCGTCCCGAGTTCCTGCAGCGTCTCCCACAGCGGGTAGTACGCGCGGTCGTCGGGCGCGAAGTTCTGGAGGCTGGGGTGGAACTTGAAGCCGAGGACCCCGTACTCCTCGGCCAGCCGACGGGCCTGTCGCACCGCTTCGGTGCCGCGCAGCGGGTCCACGGAGCCGAACGGCAGCAGCACGTCGGCGTGTTCGGCGGCGCGTTCGGCGATCTCCTCGCTGGAGACCGGCGGGCGGCCGAGTCCGGTGGTGGCGTCGACGGTGAAGACGACCGCGGCCATGTTCCGTGCCCGGTAGTGCTCGGCGATCTGCTCGAGGGTGGGCGTGCGCGGGTGGGAGGCCCGGAAGTACCTGGCCGAGGCGTCCATCAGCTCCTGGTCCAGGGAGAGGTGGCCGTGGCCGTCGCACTCGACGTGGACATGGGTGTCCAGGGCGACCACGGTGTCCGGATCGACACGGGAGGCGTAGCGTTCCATGGGGGTGCTCCTCGTCGGGCCGGCACGGCGGTGTCCGGGCCGGCCGGGCGCTGTCGGGCGGGCAGGGGGGGCAGGCGGGCAGGGGCGGGGCAGGCGGGCAGGGGCGGGGTCAGGCCGTCACGGCAGTGACCGGCGGCGGCGCTTCTCCTCGATGAGCCGGACCAGCAGTTCGTCCCGGTCGGCCACCATGCGCTCCTGGTCGACGCCGGCCAGTTCCTCGTCGACGCCGCGGACCAGCGCCTCGGTCAGGGCCGGGGTGAGCCGCGGCGTGCCGAGGTCGTCCATCCAGCGCTGGGCGGGCGGCCCGAGGTGGTCCAGGGTGCGGGCCATGCCGCCCGCTCCGCCGGACAGGTGCTGGTTGACCAGCGGGCCGAGCAGCGCCCACCGCAGGCCGGGGCCTTCGGAGACGGCCGTGTCGATGTCGGCGACGGTGGCCACGCCCCGTTCCACCAGCGAGTACGCCTCGCGCCACAGGGCGGCCTGCAGACGGTTGGTGACGTGACCGGGCACCTCGCGCCGTACCAGGACCGGGCGTTTGCCGAGTGCGGTGTAGAAGCGCACTGTCTCCTCGACGACGGACCTCTCGGTGCGCGTGCCCGGCACCACCTCGACCAGCGGGATCAGGTGGGAGGGGTGGAAGGGATGGCCAACCAGCACCCGCTCCGGGCGGCGCGCGCACATCGTCTGCAGCGTGGTGGGCGTGAGCCCGGAGGAACTGCTGGCCAGGGGCGTGGACGGCGGGGCGGCCTCGTCGAGCTCGGCGAGCAGGCGCCGCTTGGCGTCCTCCTGCTCCGGACCGCTCTCCTGCACGAAGCACGCTCCGTCGGCGGCTTCCGCCGCGCTGTCCGTGAAGCGCAGCCGGTGCGGGTCGGCCCCTTCGGCCAGACCGAGCCGGGCCAGGGCGGGCCATGCCCGGCGGACGGACTCCCGAAGCCGTTCCTCGGCACCGTCGGCGGGGTCGTGGGCGACGACGTCCAGGCCGTGGGCCAGGAACAGCGCGGCCCATCCCCCACCGATGACACCGGCGCCCACCACCGCGGCGTGCCCGGCGCCCACCACCGCGGCGTGGCCTGTGCCCGCCCCCGCGGCGTGCCCGGCGCTCATCGGGCGTCCTCGGCGCGGCGGCGGCCGTACTCCGCGAACGCGTCGAGGGCCGACGGATCGACGAGCGCGCCCGGGGAGGCCACGGCGGCCGGGTCGGCGCCGAGCAGGATGCGCTTGACCGGCACCTCCAGCTTCTTCCCGGTGCGTGAGTACGGCACGGACGGCACCGCGACGATCCGGTCCGGGACGTGGCGTGGTGACAGGGCGGACCGTATCCGTGCGGACAGGCGCTTGCGCAGGCCCTCGTCGCACCTCGTGCCGGGGCCGGGCACCACGAAGAGGATCAGCTCGCCCGCGCCGCCCGCGGCATCCTCGAGGTGGACGACGACGCTGTCGGTGATCTCCTCGGCGTCCTGCAGTACCCGGTAGAACTCCCCCGTGCCCAGGCGCACCCCGCCCCGGTTGAGGGTGGCGTCGGAACGGCCGGTGATCAGGCAGGAGCCGGCGGAGGAGAACCGGCACCAGTCCCCGAAGCGGAACGCGCCCGGATGGGCGGAGAAGTAGGCGTCCCTCAGCCGGCTGCCGTCCGGGTCGCCCCAGAGGCCGACCGGCATGGACGGCATCGGTGAGGTGATCACCAGCTCGCCCATGTCCCCGACGACGGTCCTCCCGTCCTGGTCGTACGCCTTGACGTCGACGGCCAGGCTCGGGCCCGACATCTCGCCGGCGTAGACCGGTGTGAGCGGCGACGCCTGCACCAGCCCGGTGCAGACGTCGGTGCCGCCGCTGCCGACGTTGAGCAGCACCCGGCTGCCGAACTGTCCGGCCACCCACCGGGCGCCCTCGGGCGGGAAGGGACTGCCCGCCACGCCGATCTGCCGCAGCCGGGAGAGGTCGTGCTCCTCGGCGGGACGCATCCCTGCCTTGCGGCACGCCATCAGGTAGCCGGGGCTCGCGCCCATGAGTGTCGCGCCGGTGCGCGCGGCGATCCGCCACTGCTCCCCCGGGCCGGGATGGAGCGGGTTGCCGTCGATCATGACGAGCGAGGAGCGGACCAGCAGGGCCGAGACGAGGGCGTTCCACATCATCCAGGCGGTGGTGGTGAACCACAGCAGCCGGTCGCCGGGCCCCAGGTCCCAGTGGAAGGCGTGGTTCTTCAGGTGCTCGAGCAGGAGTCCGCCGTGGCCGTGGACGATGGCCTTGGGCCTGCCGGTGGTGCCGGAGGAGAAGAGCACGCACAGCGGGTGGTCGAACGGGACGGGCTCGAAGGCGAGGGGTTCGTCGGTGTCGGCCAGCAGGTCGCTCCAGGGCACCGACTCGCCCAACGCGTGGGGCCCGTACGGGACATGGACGACGTGGCGTACACCGGGCAGCGCGGCGCGGATCTCGGCGACCTCGGCCCTGCGGTCGATCTCGTGGTCGCCGTAGGTGTACCCGGCGACGGCGAGCAGGACCTTGGGTTCCACCTGGCCGAACCGGTCGTTGACGCTGTGGGGCCCGAACTCCGGGGCACAGGCGGCCCATACGGCGCCGAGACTGGCGGTGGCCAGGTAGGCGACCAGTGTCTCGGGGATGTTGGGCAAGTAGCCGGCGACCCGGTCGCCCCTGCCGACGCCGAGGCGGCGCAGCCCGGCGCGCACCCGCCGTACCCGCTCGGCGAGTTCGGCGAAGGTCAGCTCGACGGTATCCCTGGTCTGGGAGTACGCGACGACCGCGACGGTGTCGGCGTCCTCGGGTTGGCCGAAGGCGTGCTCGGCGTAGTTGAGGGTGCCCCCGGGGAACCAGCGGGCGCCGGGCAGCCGACGGGTGGTGAGGACCTGCTCGGCGGGGGTGTGGAGGCGGACGCCGAAGTACTCCCGGACCGACTCCCAGAAGTCCTCCAGGGAGCCGACGGACCAGGCCCGCAGTTCGTCCCAGGAGGCCAGGTCTGCGGTGCCGTTCTCGCGCAGCCAGGCCAGGAACCGCCCCACGCGTGCGTCGCGGGCCCGCTCCGGGACGGGCGGATGGAGGAGTTCGGGTTCGCGCGGAGGGTGGGAGGTGCTCATCGTGCCTCCTCGTCGGCGGCGGGGGTGGGGGCGGGACCGGGAGTGGTAGGCGGGACGGGAGCGGCGCCTGGTGCGGTGACCTTGGCGGCCCGCCCGGACAGGAAGGCGTCCATGCGGTCCTTGGCCTCCGGGCTGCTCTGGGCGACGCCGGCCATCAGGGATTCGAGGAGCAGGCCGGTCTCGGGCGCGGCTTCGGCGATCCTGGGCAGGGCGTGGATCACGGCGTAGTTGGTGACCGGTGAGTTCCGGGCGATCCGGTCGGCGAGTTCGAGCGCCTTGGCCAGGCCCTTCCCCGGGGCGGTCCGGTAGGTGGCGAGCCCGGCGGCGGCGCCCTCGTCGGCGTCCAGCACGCGGCCGGTGAGCATCATGTCGGCCATCAGGGCCACTCCGGTGAGCCGCGGCACCCGGACGGAGGCGCCTCCGCCGACGAACAGGCCCCGCTCGCCTTCCGGCAGGGCGAAGAAGGCGGAGTCCTCGGCGATCCTGAGGTGGGCCGCGGCGGCCAGTTCCAGGCCGCCTCCCACCACGGCGCCCTTGAGCACCGCGATCACCGGCACGGTTCCGCACGCGATCCGGTCGAAGGCCCGGTGCCACATGCGGGAGTGGTGCAGGCCCTGCACCGCGTCCCGTTGCCGGAGCTCCGCCAGGTCGAGCCCCGCGCAGAAGTGCTCGCCGTCGGCGGTCAGCACCACGGCCTTCGCCCAGGCGGGCGGGGCGTCGAAGTAGCGGCCGAGGCCGAGTACGGTGGCGTCGTCCAGGGCGTTGCGCTTGGCGGGGCGGCTGAGGGTCAGGACCGCGACGTCGTCGTGACGGGCCGGCGAAAGGGATGCGGGGAGGTCGTTCTCTGCGGTCACACCATCTCCAGACCATCAGGAACCTTGATGATCCACCATGGTTGATACCCTCAAGATTCCTGTCAATACCCGGGAGTGGAACGGTGAGGGAAGCGGTGGGGGAAGCGGTGGGGGAAGCGGTGGAGGAAGCCGAGGGCCGGCAGGCGCCGTCCTTGCTGTACGCGGTCAAGCGACTCGAGCTCGTCATCCGCGCCCGGCTCGACGAGATGCTGCGCGGCTCGGGGGTGACCACCCTGCAGTACACGGCACTCACCGTCCTCGAACGACGCGGCGGCATCTCCGCGGCCCAGCTGGCCCGGGACTCCTTCGTCACCCCCCAGGCGATGGCCGACATGCTGCGCGCGCTGGAGCAGCGGGAGCTGATCTCCCGCTCCCCCAATCCCGCCAGCCGTCGCGAACTGCTGGTCCACCTCACCGAGGAGGGCCGCCGCCTCCTCGCGGAGTACGCCGACGCGCACGCCGCGATCGAGGAGCTGATGCTCTCGGGGCTGAGCGGGGCGGAACGCGCGCGCCTGCGCTCGTCCCTCGACAGCTCCTGGCGGGCGTTGCGTCCGCCCCGGTGACGGCGTCGGGGGCTCAGACGGTCCGGTGTTCCTCCGGGCGGCTTCCGGCGGGTGCTGCCAGTTCGTTGCGGCTGGTCTCACCCAGGGCCAGGACACAGACCACGGTCAGTGCGCAGAACGCGGCGATGACCAGGGAGATGGCCGTCGTGCCACCGCCGAGCGCCTGCGCCTCGGCGAAGAGGAGCGGCGCGAAGCCGGCCCCCAGGCCCGCGAGCTGGTAACCGAGCGAGGCCCCGGTGTAGCGACTGCGGGTGGTGAACAGCTCCGCGTACAGCGCGGCCAGCGGCCCGTACATCATCGGATGCAGTACCGACTGCCCCACGACGACGGCCACCACCAGCAAGGCGGTGCTGCCGCTGTCGACCAGCGGGAAGAGCACGAAGGCGTAGGCGCCCACCGCCACCGCGCCCGCGGCCACCACGGGCCGGCGGCCGAACCGGTCGCTGGCCGCGGACCAGCCGAGGATGCCGAGCACGGCGAGGGTCGACGAGACGGTGAGGGCGTGCAGCACCGTCTCTCGGCCGAAGCCGGCCCGTATCGCGTAGGAGATGATGAACGTGGTGAGCGTGCCCTGCACCACGAAGGCGCTCAGACCGACGCCCACGCCGAGCAGCAGCACCCGCGGGTGGTTGCGCAGCACGTCCACGAGCGGGGGGCGCCGGGGCGCCTCCTCGGAGGCGGCCGCCGTGAAGACGGGCGTCTCCGTGACGCGCAGGCGCACGAACAGGCCGAGGGCCAGCAGCACGACGCTCAGCAGGAACGGTATGCGCCACCCCCAGGCGAGGAACGCCTCCTCACCGACGGCCGCGGCGGTCGCCGACATCGCCACCGTGGACAGCGCCATGCCGCACGGCGCGCCCGCGTTGGTGAAGCTCGCCCACAACCCGCGCCGCTCCCTGGCGTGTTCGGCGGACATCAGCACCGCGCCGCCCCACTCCCCGCCCACCGCGACGCCCTGCACCACCCGCAGCACCACCAGCGCGATCGGGGCCAGGCTTCCGGCGCTCGCGTGGCTCGGGAGCACACCGATCAGGAAGCTGGCGACACCCATCAGCGCCATCGACAGGACCAGCATGTTCCTGCGGCCCAGCCGGTCGCCGTAGTGGCCGAACAGCACGCCGCCCAGCGGCCGGGCGACGTAGCCGGTGGCCAGGGTGCCGAAGCTGGCCACCGTGCCGGCCAGGGGGTCGAGGTCGGAGAAGAACACCTCGGCGAAGACCACCGCGGAGGCGGTCGCGTACAGCAGGAAGTCGTAGTACTCGACGACGCTGCCGAGGAAGCTGGAGGTGACGGCGCGGCGCAGTTGCGTGCTGTCGCCGGGGGCGGGGGGTGAGGGCTTCATGCCAGGGCTCCTTCGCGCTGCCGGCAGAGAAGACTGTCAGGTTTCCTGATCGATGGTCAGTGTCGGGACGAGCAGGAAACCTGTCAATCCTTCGGGCGTGCGCGCCCACGCCGCCGTCGGAGACCGCCCGTGCGCACGCACGTACTGCCGTACGGCCGGCGACGGCACGGGAGGGCGGGCCGGAGCCCCTCGAAGGGCTCCGGCCCGCTCGGCGTCCGGCCGGTCCCCGGTCAGCCCGTGGCGCAGGCGGCCCCGTTGAGGGTGAAACCGGTCGGCGGGGCCGTGTTGCCGGTGTGCGTGGCCTGGAAGCCGATCGTCGTGGACCCGCCCGCGGCGATCGTGCCGTTGAAGCTCACGTTGGTGGCGGTCACCTGGCCACCGGTCCCCCGGTAGGCGGCGTTCCACCCGTTGGCGATCGTCTGTCCGGCGGGGAGGGTGAAGGCGAGCGACCATCCGTTCACCGCCGAGTCGCCGGTGTTGGTGATGGTGAGGTTCTCGGTGAGTCCGTTGTTCCAGGAGTTCACCGCGGCGGTCACCTTGCACGCCCCGCCGGCCGGCGGGGTGGTGGGGCCGCCGGTCGTGGGGCCGGGGCCGGGGGTGCTGCTCAGTCCGAAGAACTGCACGGCCTGTGCGGCCATCCCGCTCGACGGCAGGGAGTGACCGGCGCCCTGGACGCTGTACGCCTCGACGTCGACCCCACCGGAGGAGTTGGCGAAGCGCTGGCGGTTCCAGCCCGGCTGCGGGGTGTCGGAGGACGTCGGCGTCAGGCTCAGCCCGAACACGTCGGTCCACTGCTTGATGCTTTCCTGCAGCAGCTGGTACGGCACGAGGGTGTCGTTCGTGCCGTGCCACAGCTGGATCCGGGGCCGCGTTCCGCCGAAGCCGGGGTACGCCTGCCGCACCAGGTCGCCCCACTGCTGCGGGGTCCTGGTCATGCTTCCGCCGGTGCACCTGCTGGTGCCGGGCGGGTAGTCCGCCGCGTTGGCGAAGCATCCGAACGGCACGCCCATGAAGGAGGCGCCGGCCTCGAACACGTCCGGGTACAGCGCGAGCATGTGCTGGGTCATCATGCCGCCGGACGAACTCCCGGTGGCGAACACCTGGTTCGGGTCGGCGTCGTACCGCTGCTTCACGTAGTCGATCATCGAGACGATCGAGACGGGGTCGCTGCCGCCGCCGCGGCGCTTGGCCGCGTCCGACCAGGTGTCGAAGCACTTGCCGAAGCCCGCCGACTGGGTCGCGGTCGGGTAGACCACGATGAACCCGAACCGGTCGGCGAGCGAGGCGAACTCGCTGCCGGAGTAGAAGTTCGGGCCCGTTCCGCCGCAGCCGTGCATGGCCACCACCACGGCCGGCCTCGCCGGACGGCTGTCCGGCACGTAGACGTGCATCTGCATGTTGCCCGGGTTGTCACCGAAGCCGGTCACCTGGGTCAGCGACGCGGCCTGCGCGGGCACCACCGTGACCAGGCCGATCACCGCGATGCCGAACGCCACCACGACGGCGGCCAGCTTCGCCAACGGTCTGCGTGGACTCTTCACTGGGGACTCCTCGGAGTGCGCCGTACGGCATTCGGCCGAGGCCGACCGTGCCGGCGGGTGGGGGGAACGCCCGCGGGCGGGCATCGCGACGCGGGCGCGGCTGTCTGCGCCGGCGGAACCGCGGGCCGGCCGATGGAGCGGTGGACGTCGGGGCTTCGCCCGGTCGATGGGGGGAGACCGCCTCGTGGCCCTCGTGGCACTCGCGGACAAGGGCCGAGGGCCGCGGGCCGCGGGCGGCCACCATGAGGCCCAGGATCCCCGCGCCTCGTATGACAATGACCGTAACCCTCGGACAGAAAACCGTCAATCAACCGTGTCCCGCGGGGAGTTGACCGAGGACGGGTCCCCGTGCCACAGCCCTGCGAGCAGCTCCGAGGTGGTGTGCGCCCCGATGCCGCCGTCCGCACCCGGGGGATGCCCGGCCGCCGTCCGGACGTGCTCCTGGGCCGTCTCGGCGAGACCGTCGTAGACCGCGGTGAAGAGGTCCCTGACCTGCTCCCTCCGCCAGCCCGGCGGCATGCACCGCATCGGCAGCCGGGGGTCGAGGACGTGGAACCGGCGGTAGGTGTCCATGACCTCGGTGCGCGCGTACACCGCCTCGACGCCGCCCACCCCACCGGCCCGCACCCGGTCGAGCAGCGGACTCCAGCGGTCGACGAAGGACGTGTACTCCTCCGCGATGGCCTCGACGTCCCAGGCGTCCAAGGGGTCGCGGCGGGCGGTCGACTGCAGTTCCAGGTGCCGCGCGCGGAAGACCGTCAGCGCTCCCGGGCCGACGGCGGACAACTCCTCCCGCGCCCTCGGGCTGAACGGCCTGGGCGAGAGCCACAGCCCGTCGTACAACGGCGCGTACCCGAGCCAGCGCAGTCGCCCCCGCAGCGTCCGCCGCTCCGCGCTGCGGCCCTCGGGGAGCGAGAAGGAGATGAGCGTCCACACGCCGTCCCACTTCTCGGCCTGTTCGGCGAACGCGACGATCGAATGCCCCGAGAGGGAGAGGTTGACCGCGGCGGGGTCGCTGAGCCGGTAGGAGCTGTGCCGCCCCTGCCGGCTGCTCTCCAGCACGCCCCGCCGGGCCAGCCGGCTGATCGCGGTGCGGCCGGCGGCGGGCGTGACGCCGAACTCGCCCAGCAGGGACACGATCGCCCCGGACGGAACGGGCGCGCGGGTCCGCAGGGTGTAGTCGGCCAGCAGTGTCACCGCGAGGCTCTGGGGCGAACCCCCGGCCCGTCGGCGGGGAAGCCGCACGGAGTCCGTCGGGTCGTCGGGATAGATCTCGTTGACGTCGAAGGGACGGGCCACGACACTCCCCGGCACGGATCCGTACGGCTGGTTCGGTAACTCCCGCAACCTACCCGCCGGTTGGATCTCCTGCGAGACGGCCCCGCGCGCCGGGCACGCTCTCGCCCGCACGCCGGGGAGGACCCCCGGCCGACGTGCGGCCGGGGTTCCTCGACGTGGTGCGCGTCAGCGCTGCAGGGTGAGGACGCCCGGCCGGTACGGGAGGGCGTTGTAGTCGCCTCCCGAGTTCGGGGCCTTGCCCTGGTAGAGGAGCTGGAGGTTGCAGGGGTCGATGGTCATGGTCTGGTCGGGGTTGTTGCGGACCAGGTCACCGTGGCTGATGTCGTTGGTCCAGGTGGCGCCGCTGTTGGCCTTGCCCGCGAAGGGGTTGCTCTCACTGGCCGCCTGCGGGGTCCAGGAGCCGTTCAGGCTGGAGGACGTGAACGAGCGGAAGTAGCGGCCGTTGGCGCCCATCGCCTCGACGATCATGAGGTACTGGTTCTGGCCCTGGACCTTGTAGACCTGGACGGCCTCGAACAGGTTGGCCTTGGTGTCGCTCATGATGGTCGTGTACGACGAGCCGAAGCTGCCGGGGAAGTTCCCGATCGGCATGCTCGCCCGGTAGATCTTCCCGTTGTCACCGGCGAAGAACAGGTACATGTTCTGGCCGTCCGCGATCAGCGTCTGGTCGATCGGACCCGTGTCGGAGCCGGAGATGCTGCCGGTGAACAGCGGCTGCGGCGAGGACCAGCCGTTGGCGTTGGTGGGCTCGCTCGAGGTGCGGTACATGAAGGCCGCCGGGCCCCACTGGTAGGCGAGCACCCAGATGTTCTTCGGCGCGAAGTAGAAGAGCGTCGGCGCGACCGCGGCCTGGCTCATCCCGTTCTGGCCGGTCGAGGCCATGTCGGACCAGTTGGTGAACGGCGTGAACGCCATCGAGCCGTAGGAGGAGCCCGTCGAGTAGGACCCGTAGACCAGGTACTTGCCGTTGTGCCTGACGGCGGAGAAGTCCTTCAGCGACACCCAGCCGCTCTTCGGCTGCGCCAGCGCACCCGTGGAGGACCACCGGTACGTGGACGGGAGCGAGCACGTGCCGGAGGGCGGAGGCGTCGTCGGGGTCGGCCCGCCGCCGGTCAGACCGCTCCACTTCTGGTTGCTGCTGCCGGTGCACGTCCACAGCTGCACCCGCGTGCCGTTGGCCGTGCCGTTGTCCTTCGCGTCCAGGCACAGTCCTGACTGCACGCCGACGATCGTGCCGTCGGAGTTCACCCGCCACTGCTGGTTCGCGCCGCCGCTGCACGCATAGATCTGCAGCTGGACACCGGCCGTGGTCGAGTGCCCCGGAACGTCCAGGCACCGGCCGAGGACGGTCAGCTGGTTGCTGTCCGTCAGCGTCCACTGCTGGTTGGACTGCCCGTTGCAGTCGTAGATCTGCAGGTACGTGCCGTTGGCGGTGTTGGAGTTGGGCAGGTCGAGACAGCGGCCGGAGGCGGCGTGACGCAAGGCGCCGCTGCTGGCCGCCTGGGCCGGTTCGGCCACCAGCATCGCCGCCAGCGCGGCGAGGACCGCGACCGCGGCGGAGAACACCGCGGACAGATGCCTGCGGTGGAGATTCTCTCTGCGCATGAGGACTTCCTCGTCTTGGGCAAAGGGTTCCGGCCCGACCCGTGGGGACCGTCCGGACTGTCGATGTGGCGCTGCGCGTCCACGGACCGTTCGAACTCGACGCACACCGTGCCCCACCTCCGGAAGGAGGTCGAGTGCCGTCGAGCGAGGTGGAACGGATGGGACTGTGACGCTGTCGATTGTTACCGCTAACACCGCGGGGAGGCCAGGCTCGTGCAACGGAAATCACCGTCGGGCCGACGAGGACGGCCGGACGGCTGTCGCGGACGGGGGGCGATGGATCACGCCTGCACGCATGCCCCCGGCGTGTCGCAGAACGGCGCTGAACAGCGGTTCGTTGATCTTTCAGGGCATCCGGCAAGGTGCCGGACGGGCGACGTCATGGACAAGGATCGGCCTCGGGTGAGCGCGCCGCGCATGCCGCTCGGCCGTCCCAGGTCGCTTCCGCCCCGGCCGCACGCCTCGGCGGGCGGGGCGACCGACACAGCTCACGGGTCGAGTTGTTATCGCTAACACCGAAGGTGCACGTCCCGGGGCCCCCGCCCCTGGCGTCGCGCTCCCGGGATCGCCGTCAGGCGCTGGCGCGGACGACCAGCCGGGTGGGCAGGATCAGCGCGGTGGGGTCCTGCCCGTCGACGAGGGCGGCGAGCATGCGCGCCATCTCCCGCCCGAGGGCCTGTATGGGCTGGTGCACGGTGGTGAGCGGCGGGTCCGACATCTGCGCGACGGCGAGGTCGTCGAAGCCGACCACGGCGACGTCGTCCGGGACCCTCCGGCCGGCCTGGCGCAGCGCGCGCAGCGCTCCCACCCCCATGTTGTCGTTGGCGGCGAACACCGCGTCGATGTCGGGGTGTTCGGCGAGCAGCCCGGACATTGCGGCGGCCCCGCCGCTCTCGGTGAAGTCCCCCTCCCGGGGCGGGAACGGGTCGAGTCCGGCCGCCAGCACGGCGTCCCGGTACCCGCGGTACCGGGCGAGTCCGGCCTCGGTGTCCAGCCGGCCGCAGAGGGCGGCCACGCGCGTGCGACCGCGCGAGATCAGGTACTCGGTCGCCTCGCGCGCACCTCCCACGTTGTCGACGTCCACGTACCAGCGCGGCACGGAGCCGACCGGCCGGCCGCCGAACACGACGGGCATCGTCGCCCTCTCGGCCATCCGGGCAAGCGGGTCGTCCTGGCGCAGCGCCATCAGCATCACGCCGTCCGCGCCGTTGGACCGGAGGAGTTCCTCCACCCTCCTGCGGCCGCGGTCGGAGGCGGCCAGACACAGCATCAGGTGCAGGTCCGCCTCCTCCAGGGCGGCCGACGCGCCGACGATCACCTGGGCGAAGAACGGGTCCGCGAAGATCGACGGGTCCTCCCCGGAGACGACCAGGGCGGCCGCGCCCGTCTGCCGGGTGGCCAGCGCCCGGGCGGTCGAGTTGGGCACGTACCCGAGGCGGCGTACGGCCCGTTCGACCGCCTCGCGTTTGACCCGGGCGACGTGCGGGGCGTTGTTGAGGGCACGGGAAGCCACCGAGCGGGACACGCCTGCCAGTTCGGCCACCTCGTCGAGCGTCGGCTGGCGGCGGGGCGCATCCTGTGCCATGAAACGCGTTCCTCTCCTGTCGACCGGACGGCACCATCCTCACCCATGGCGCCGCTCCCCCGGAGCGGCGGGGCCGTGGACCGGGGGACGACGTCGCGGTCACCGCCGGGAGTGCCGCGCGATCGAGCTGGGATCGCTTCCAGTCAGAGGTGCCCCGTTCCCGCCGGTTCGAGGGCCGGGCTTACGCGGAGCCTTGACAGCGCAAGCGGAACGCCACAACCTTACCGGTGGCATCCCTGAACCCAGGGCTGGAAGCGCTTCCAGTTTGGGAGCGCTCCCTCGAGGTCAGTTGGCGTTCCTGCCCGTGTCGTTCCTCCCGGGGACCGGCATCGCACGGGACGTCGCACCGCCCGCACTTCCTTCAGCGCGTCGCACGCTCGGGACGAGGACCGGCGGCGCGTCATCGCCAGGAAACCGAGGTACCCACATGCGCCGCAATGTCCGCACGCTGCTGGCAGCGCTCTGCGCCCTGCCGCTCGCGTTCACCGCCGCCCCGTCCGCCCACGCCGCCGACCCGACCACCATGACCAGCGGGTTCTACGTGGACCCCGACTCCAGCGCCAAGCGGTGGGCCGCCGCGAACCCCGGCGACGGCCGGGCCGCGGCGATCAACTCCTCGATAGCCAACACGCCCATGGCCCGCTGGTTCGGCTCGTGGAGCGGCACCATCGGCACGGCCACCGGGGCGTACGCGGGTGCCGCGGACAGCAGGGACAAGCTGCCCGTCATGGTCGCCTACAACATCTACCACCGCGACTACTGCGGCGGACACTCCGCGGGCGGAGCCTCCTCGCCGTCCGCCTACGCGAGCTGGGTGGCCCAGTTCGCCGGGGGGATCGGCAGTCGTCCCGCCCTCGTCATCCTGGAGCCGGACTCCCTCGGGGACTACGGGTGCATGAACCAGGCCCAGATCGACGAGCGCGAGGCCATGCTCACCGGCGCCCTCTCGGAGTTCAGCCGCCAGGCCCCCAACACCTGGGTGTACATGGACGCCGGCAATCCCGGCTGGGCCGACGCGGCCACCATGGCCCGCCGTCTCCACGAGGCCGGCCTCCGGCAGGCCCACGGCTTCTCGCTGAACGTCTCCAACTACTTCACCACGCAGCAGAACACGGCCTACGGCAACGCGATCAACAGCGCGCTGAGCTCCCGCTACGGCTACACCAAGCCGTTCGTGGTGGACACCAGCCGCAACGGCAACGGCTCCAACGGCCAGTGGTGCAACCCCTCCGGCCGCCGGATCGGCACGCCCACCCAACTGGGCGGGGGCGCCGAGATGCTGCTGTGGATCAAGACGCCGGGTGAGTCCGACGGCAACTGCGGCGTCGGAGCCGGCTCTTCGGCCGGCCAGTTCCTCCCCGAGGTCGCCTACAAGATGATCTACGGCTACTGATCGCGGGGGACGCGGCGCGGCCGGCCCCGCCGACGGCGCGTCCCTCGCTCCTCCCCCCTCTCCCCATCTCCATCCTGGAGGCACATCCATGGGCTCCTCAGCCCTTCCCGGACCCCGTGTCCGACGGAAGATCCGCGGCCTGTTACTGGCGCTGCTCGTCGGCGCCGTCGGTCTGGCCACCGCACTGGTCGGGCTGCCGACCGCGAGCGCCGCCGAGAGCACGCTCGGCGCCGCCGCCACGCAGAACGGCCGTTACTTCGGCACCGCGATCGCCTCGGGCAGGCTGGGCGACTCGACGTACACCTCGATCGCCAACCGCGAGTTCAACTCGGTGACGGCCGAGAACGAGATGAAGATCGACGCGACCCAGCCGCAGCGTGGCCAGTTCAACTTCACCGCCGCCGACCGCGTCTACAACTGGGCCGTGCAGAACGGCAAGCAGGTCCGCGGCCACACCCTCGCCTGGCACTCCCAGCAGCCCGCCTGGATGCAGAACCTCAGCGGCAGCACGCTCCGCCAGGCGATGATCGACCACATCAACGGCGTGATGGCCCACTACAAGGGCAAGATCGCCCAGTGGGACGTGGTGAACGAGGCGTTCCAGGACGGCAACTCGGGCGCCCGCCGCGACTCCAACCTGCAGCGCACCGGCAACGACTGGATCGAGGTCGCCTTCCGCACCGCGCGTGCCGCCGAC